>CACXGC010000089.1 GCA_902767155.1 uncultured Ruminococcus sp.
CTTCGTAATTTAGGTGTTTACCTTTTCTGTTTTTTGTGGTATTATTTAAGTGACTCATATTGTTACCTCCGGTTATGTTGGTTTCGTGGATTAACATTTTACCACAGGTTTCAATATGGGTCTATTATTTTTGCCATTTTATTTTACAACTTAGCCGTCTAAAGCCGGTGGGATTGCGGTTGTCATTTTTTCAATACCGACAAAAGTATAATCCTGTGCTTCAATAGCAGATTTGATAATTTCCTCGGAAACTTCTTTGCTGAGAGTTATCACTGCGGTATCAGTATTATGATCGGGTATAGCTTTCTCAATACCATCAATGGCTTCGAGAGTTTTCTTTACTCTTGCCTCACAGTGTTCGCACATCATTCCTTTGATTTTAACAGTTTTTTCCATAGCCTTTTCCTCCATTTTTTTATAAATTTTATCATAATCAGAGTTATGAATTTTTACCATATTAAGCCTGAGAGCATTCATACAAACACAGAAACTTGACAAAGCCATAGCAGCCGCACAATATGCCGGTTTCATTTCAACACCATATAAACCGACAGCAAGGGGGATACACACAACATTGTAGATAAATGCCCAGAAAAGGTTTTCGTGTATATTTTTAATAGTCGCACGGCTCAGACGCACAGCAGCAGAAATATCGGTAAGTTTGTTTTTCATAATGACGATATCAGCTGCATCTATCGCAATATCTGTTCCGGCACCAACTGCGATTCCTGTATCGGCAGATGTAAGAGCCGGAGCATCGTTTATACCGTCACCGACCATTATAACTTTCCCATGTTTTTTTAATTCGGTAATCTTGCTTGCCTTTCCGTCAGGCAAAACTTCGGCAATGACACTATCAATGCCGGACTGTTTGCCAATTGCATTTGCAGTATGTTTATTGTCTCCTGTAAGCATGAATACATCTATACCCATGCCCTTCAGCTCTTTTACAGCATCAGCAGAATCATTTTTTATCGTATCAGCAACCGCAATAATACCGATAAACTTTCCTTTTTTCGCAAACAGGAGCGGAGTCTTGCCCTCATCCGAAAGCTTTATGACAATGGTTTCAAATTCTTTTGGAATACTGCATTTCCGAGAAATATACCCGTCGTTTCCACCATAAATTGTTTCTCCGTCAAGTACCGCAGAAAGACCGTTTCCGGCAACAGATTGAAAGTCCGTTACCTCAGGAATTTGAATACCTGCTGTTTTTTCGATTATTGCCTTTGAAAGCGGATGTTCGCTTCGTGATTCGAGAGCCGATGCTGAAATAAGAAATTCTGATTCTGTTATCCCATATGGAATAATATCCGTAACAGCAGGCTGACCTTCTGTTATCGTACCGGTTTTGTCAAATACAACAACATTTGCTTTGCCGGCAGATTCAAGTGAAGCGGCAGTTTTAAACAATATTCCGTTTTTTGCGCCTACTCCGCTTCCGACCATAATAGCGACCGGAGTTGCAAGTCCCAAAGCACACGGACAGCTTATTACAAGCACAGAAATTGCTCTTTCAACAGCAAATCCAAACTCTTTTCCTGCTATCATCCAACCGGAAAGTGTCAGCAACGATATTGCAATTACAGCCGGTACAAATACACCGGAAACTTTATCCGCTATTCTCGCAATTGGTGCTTTTGTTGCCGCCGCATCCGATACAGTCTTTATTATTTGTGAAAGCGCAGTATTTTCGCCCACTCTCGTCGCACGACAGCGCATATAACCAGATTTGTTTATGGTAGCTGCTGAGACTGACGAGTTTTCAACTTTATCAACTGGTATACTCTCGCCGGTAAGGGCAGATTCATCAACCGACGACGAACCCGATATAACAATACCGTCAACCGGAATACTTCCGCCGGGTCTGACAACAAATATATCACCTTCTTTGATTTCCTCTATACCAACTTCAAATTCTTCGCCGTCACGATAAAGGATAGCCGTTTTCGGGGCAAGCTTCATAAGACCTTTCAGCGCATTTGTTGTCCTGCCTTTTGACAATGATTCAAGCATTTTTCCGACAGTAATAAGTGTTGGTATCATAGCCGCAGATTCAAAATACAGGTTCATACCATATTTCATAACTGTTTCATGTTCGCCTTTTCCCTGTGCAAGTATCATAATGAAAAGCTCCACAAGTGAATAGGCAAAAGATGCACCCGAGCCCAAAGCTACAAGGGAATCCATATTAGGATGTCCACTCAACAGCGACTTAAAACCAATTTTGAAAAACTTTTCGTTTATTATCATTATCACAATAGCAAGCAGCATTTCAAATACTGCAAGAAAAACAAAATTGTCAAATGCATCAGGCACTGGAAATCCCCACATAAGATGCCCCATCGAAAAATACATAAGAACTGACAGAACTATAAACGATTTTACAAGTCGTTTTATCAATTCGGGCGTTTCAGTATCTTTCAAAAAATCATCGTACTGTGATGTCAGTTTATCGGCTGCACCTTTTTTCGAAGCGCCGTACCCTGCATTTTTGACCGCTTTTATTATATCCTTTTCTGAGGCAGTACCATCGACACTCATTGAATTTGTGAGAAGGCTGACCGCACAATTCTTTACTCCGGGTACTTTTGCAACAGCCTTTTCAACTCTTGAACTGCAAGCAGCACAACTCATTCCCGTAACAATATATTGCTCCATAAAAAAACCTCCGTATTCAACGGTTTGTTTTATTTGAATATGATAGCACAATTGTTCCATTTTTTCAAGAAATTACAGGTAAAGTGATGAAAATTCTTATTACTTTTTTATTGAAATATTGCTGAATAAAAAAGAATTTATATATTTTTAACCTGACAGTGTATCAGGCGAGTTTGTAAGTGATGATTCTGTTTTGATATCTGATTTTGAAAAAATGGCAACTTTAACCCACCGGCTTTAGACGGTGGGTTAAAGTTGCCAAAAGCGTAGCTTTTTGATATAATAATCTTATGAGTACAAAAGTGTAGGGAATGTGTCGGAAGAAATGCTAAAGAAATATA
>CACXGC010000090.1 GCA_902767155.1 uncultured Ruminococcus sp.
ATGCCTTATTCAATGCTTCTCACCTCTTTATCTCAAGGATAACATGAATACAGCCACAAGTCAACAAAAAGTCAGCCTTACGGCTGAACGGCAATTCATCCCCGACCTATAGAGGTCGGAGTCTTCTTGCCGCTTTAGGATAAAATTGCGGCACTTAAAAATAAATGGAGAGTTCCCGAAAAAACTCTCCTGTTGTGGGCAGCTCTCAGCGGCTGCATAGGAATGTATATCACTATGCGGCTTATCCGTCATAAAACAAGGAAACAAAAGTTTATGGTCGGTATACCTGCGATATTCTTTCTTGAAGCAGCGGCTTTTGCAGGCATATATTATCTGCTGCATCACTGACAAATATCTGATGGTCACATAAGAAAGGCTTTCAGATTGTCGATATGACGCTCCTCGTTTTTTATAAAGTCTTTCGTGTACTCTATAACAGAGGTATCAGCGTTTTTGCAGGCACCTATATGCTTTGTCAGGTCAATAACCCCCATTGTCGTACCATTTATCATAATTTCTGCAATATGGTCTGAGGAACTTTCTTTCAGAGTATTGAGCTGTATTGACCCCCACATTGCAGCTTTTGATAAAATTCCCTGTTCTTTTGGCATAACATCTCCGGCTACCAATGTTTGCTCTACTTTTGATTTTGCCGAAGAATAGTCGTTGTACTGTTCTTCAAGCTCTTTTTTCAAAGCTTTTTGCGTTACTTTCGGCATGACTGTTTTAGTTGCTTCCATACCGGTTTCGCAAAGTTTGTAAATGCCTCCAAGCAGGTCTTTGTCATCTTTGTTCATACTGTATTCTCCTTTCATGTTTCTGATTACAGTATGGACTTATGGAAAAAATTTTATTCATTCGGGAGTGGTTATTTTGCAGAAGGAAATTTTGAAAATTGTTATTACAGGCGGTCCGTGCGGCGGTAAATCTACTGCTATAGAACGTGTCAGACAGAAATTTCAGGAATTGGGATATCGTGTTCTTCTTGTACACGAAACTGCAACCGAACTGATAAGTGGCGGTGTCGCACCATGGACTTGCAGTACAAACATTGAGTATCAGAAACTGCAAATGCAAATGCAGATGCAAAAGGAAAAAATATTCGAGCAGGCAGCTCAGGTTATGAAAGAGAATAAAATACTTATCGTTTGCGACAGGGGTCTTATTGACAATAAAGTTTATATGAAGCCGGAAGAGTTTCTTTCAATCATGCTGCAGCTTGGTGTAAATGAAGTAGAACTTCGTGATAATTACGATGCAGTGTTCCATCTTGTAACCGCCGCAAAAGGTGCGCTGCCTTTTTATACAAGGTCTAATAACAGCGCACGTACAGAAACTCCGGAGGAAGCAGCATTGCTTGATGATAAACTGATATCTGCATGGACAGGTCATCCGCATTTGAGAGTTATCGGAAACGGAACAGATTTTGAAACAAAACTTTCAAGACTTATTGACGAAATATGCCTTTTTGCCGGAATTCCCGAACCTGTTGAAATTGAAAGAAAGTATCTTATTGAATATCCCGACATAGATTTTCTTGAAAGTATCAGCAATTGCAGCAGGGTTGAAATAATACAGACTTATCTCAAAGCTCCGGAAGGTGAAGAAATACGTGTGCGTCAGCGTGGTGTTGACGGAAATTATACGTACTACCATACAAGAAAAATGAAATCCGGTACGGCAAAACGTATCGAAATGGAAGAAAGAATTACAAAGGATGAATATCTTACAATGCTTATGAATGCAGACACCGAAAGCCATCAGATACGAAAAACACGTTATTGTCTGACATACAATAATAAGTACTACGAGATAGATGTATACCCGTTCTGGCAGGATAAGGCAGTTATGGAAATAGAACTTCTGCATGAAAATGATACTGTTGAAATTCCTGAGTTTATCAAAGTTATTCGTGATGTTACCGGTGTGAAAGAGTATTCAAACGCAAATTTAGCAAGAAACAGAATACATTGATACAGCATGATTTATAATAAACCATGCGGAAATAATAATAGGAGATTTTTTAAGCAGCCAAAAATATTGACATTAGTGATTAAATGTGTAAAAATATCCTCATAGAGAGGAGAAATGACGAAATTG
>CACXGC010000091.1 GCA_902767155.1 uncultured Ruminococcus sp.
AGGTCTTAGAGCCTCTTAAGGGACAAATGGCTATCGCTCATGTCAGATATTCAACGGCAGGCGGCAGTGTGCGTGAAAACTCACAGCCGCTTGTTATGCGTTATGTAAAGGGTACACTTGCAATTGCGCATAACGGAAATCTGACAAATGCCTATGATATTCGCCGTGAACTTGAAAAGCGTGGAGCAATTTTCCAGACAACTATCGACTCTGAGGCAATAGCCTATCTTATCGCAAGGGAAAGAATAAATGCGCCCTCGGTAGAGGCGGCAGTAGAACGTACAATGAGCCAGATTGAAGGAGCGTATTCACTTCTTGTTATGAGTCCTCAGAAAATGATTGCAGCACGTGACCCGCACGGATTCCGTCCGCTTTGTATGGGCAGACTTGGAAAAAGCATTGTCTTTGCTTCCGAAACCTGTGCATTGGCGGCTTGCGGTGCGGAATTTGTACGTGATATCGAGCCGGGGGAGATCGTTGTCGTTGATGATGACGGCGTTCATTCGATAAAAACACGCATGGCGGAAAAAGCAAAGAAATCTCTTTGTGTATTTGAGTACATATATTTCGCAAGAACGGATTCCGAAATTGACGGTATAAGCGTATACAAATCACGCAAAGAAGCAGGAAGAATTCTCGCAAGAGCTTTTCCGGCGGATGCCGATATAGTTATAGGCGTTCCCGAATCAGGAATAGATGCCGCAATAGGCTACAGCGAAGAATCTGGCATACCCTACGAAAAGGGAATAGTAAAGAACGGTTATATCGGCAGAACTTTCATAAAACCGACTCAGAAAGAAAGAGCCAAAAGTGTACAGCTTAAACTTAATCCTCTTCGTTCGGTGCTCGAAGGCAAGCGAGTTGTTGTTATAGACGACTCTATCGTGCGTGGAACAACCTGCGACAGAATAGTGAAAATGCTTCGTAATGCCGGAGTAACAGAAGTTCATCTGAGAATAAGTTCACCGCCGTTTATATGGCCTTGTTTCTACGGAACAGATATACCCAGCCGTGGGGAACTTATCGCCGTAAAGCATACGATACCTGAAATATGCAAACTGACCGGAGCTGATTCACTCGGATTTCTTCCGCCGGATAAACTCGGTGAAATGCTTTTCGGACAAAATACAGGTTTCTGCGATGCTTGTTTCTCCGGAAAATATCCGACAGCTATACCGGAAAAAATGCTTTCCGGCAAAGAACGAGGGGGAGTGGATTTTGATAAGAAACTTCCCGAAACAAGCTGTATCGGCAAAAATGAAAATTAGCAGTGAATAATCCTATGTGGGTTGTTTGCGGAAAGGTGAAAACGATGAGAGATACATATGAGTCTCCGCTTTCGTCAAGATATGCGGATAAGGAAATGAAATACCTCTTTTCTCCTGACAAGAAATTCAAGACATGGAGAAAATTGTGGATTGCTCTTGCTGAGGCTGAAAACGAACTCGGTCTTAATGTAACACAGGAGCAGATAGACGAACTGAAAGCCCATGCTGAGGATATTAATTATGAGGATGCTGAGGAAAGAGAAAAAATTGTCCGTCATGACGTAATGTCGCACGTGTACGCTTACGGACTGCAATGCCCTAAAGCAAAGGGAATAATTCATCTTGGCGCAACTTCATGCTATGTAGGAGACAATACCGATGTCATAATAATGACTGAGGCACTGCGCATTGTTGAAAAGAAACTTGTTAGCGTTATCCGTCAGCTGTCAGTGTTTGCCGATAAGTATAAGGCACTGCCAACGTTGGCTTTCACACACTTCCAGCCCGCTCAGCCTACAACTGTCGGAAAAAGAGCAACACTCTGGATACAGGATCTTTTAATGGATCTTGAAGACGTGCGCTATGTCATTTCTACAATGAAACTTCTCGGATGCAAGGGTACAACAGGTACACAGGCAAGTTTTCTTGAACTGTTTGACGGCGACCACGAGAAATGCAAGCAGATAGATAAGCTTATCGCTGAGAAAATGGGCTACAGTGACTGTTTTGCCGTTTCGGGTCAGACGTATTCACGTAAACTTGACAGCCGTGTTATGAACGTATTGGCAGGAATTGCACAGAGTGCTTCAAAGTTCTCAAATGATATACGTCTGCTCCAGCACCTCAAGGAAATTGAAGAACCCTTTGAGAAAAATCAGATAGGTTCAAGTGCTATGGCATATAAGCGTAATCCGATGAGAAGCGAAAGAATGACTTCTCTTTCGAGATATGTTATGATAGATGTGCTGAATCCGTATATAACAGCGGCTACTCAGTGGTTTGAGAGAACACTCGACGACTCTGCAAATAAACGTCTCAGTATTCCGGAAGGATTTCTTGCAGTTGATGCAATACTCAATCTTTACCTGAATGTAAGTTCCGAACTTGTTGTGTACGAAAATGTTATAACCGCACATCTCATGAACGAACTGCCCTTTATGATGTCCGAAAATATTATGATGGACGCTGTAAAGGCAGGCAAGGACAGACAGGAACTTCACGAAAAGATAAGAAAAGCTTCTCAGGAAATCAAAAGCAGCGGCAGTAAAAATGATTTGCTTGAAAGAATCGCAGCTGATCCGGATTTCGGAAAAACACTCGAAGAACTTCAAGAAATGAGCCGTCCTGAAAAATATGTCGGCAGAGCGCCTCAGCAGACAACAGATTTCCTCAACGAAACAGTAAAGGCGGCACTTGCGCCGTATGAAGCAATGGAAACAGAAAAAGCAGAAATCAATGTATAAGATTCAGAAAGGGTGTATACTATGGTAAACAATAACGTACTCAGCCAGACAGCAGCACACAGTGTTATAAAACAACTCGGATGTTTTTCTGTCGTTGAATATATGAAAGACCTTTCCGTAAGTCCGGCAACAGCTCAGACAGCATTTTTCATGTCTAAAATGGGTGTCAGAAAAAGACAGGTTGTTGCAACGCTGAACGGTCAGGGTATTATTCTTCAGGCAGGCGCAATGCAAATTATGTCCGGCGGTGTTCAGATGAATACAAACGTGCAGGGCGTAGGCGGATTTTTCAGAGGTCTTGTTGGAAGTGCTGTAACAGGTGAAAGCGCTATAAAGCCGAGATATTTCGGTACAGGTCAGGTAATATTTGAGCCTACATACAAATATATTCTTCTTGAAGACCTTGCTAAGTGGAACGGCGCAATGACGATTGAGGACGGTTTGTTCCTCGCTTGCGACGACACTGTTCAGATGCACGTTACAGCAAGATCAACCATTTCTTCCGCAGTAGCAGGCGGAGAGGGTCTGTTTAATAATACTCTCACCGGCTCAGGTATCGCAGTTCTTGAAAGTCCGGCACCGGCAGAAGAACTTCTTGTGTTCGACCTCCAGAACGATACACTTAAAATTGACGGAAATATGGCTATCGCATGGTCTCAGACATTACAGTTCACTGTTGAAAGATCATCAAGATCTCTTATCGGTTCGGCAGCGTCAGGCGAGGGACTTGTAAATGTCTACAGAGGAACAGGACGTGTTCTCGTTGCTCCTGTAGGATGAATATAAAATAAAAATACAGCGGACGAAATTATGTGCGGTAACGCATTGTGTCCGCTGTGACCAATACAATGTAAGGATGGTGTATGTAAAAAAATGGTAAAAGCAATTGTCGGTGCTAACTGGGGTGACGAAGGTAAGGGCAAAATCACAGATGTACTTGCACAGGACTCCGATATGGTAATACGTTTTCAGGGCGGAAGTAATGCAGGTCATACAATCATAAACCACTACGGAAAGTTTGCGCTTCATCAGTTGCCGTCAGGTGTATTCAACAGCAGTATCGTGAATATAATAGGCAATGGTGTGGCACTCAGTGTAGAAAACCTCGTAAAGGAAATAGCAGAACTTATCAGCAAGGGTGTACCAAAACCGAATATACTCGTGTCTGACAGGGCACAAATAGTTATGCCTTATCATAAGCTTTTCGACTGCTATGAGGAAGAAAGACTCTCTTCACGCAGTTTCGGCTCTACAAAATCTGGTATAGCTCCATTCTATTCGGATAAGTTCTCAAAAATAGGCTTTCAGGTAAATGAGCTTTTTGACGATGAAGCGGGTCTTAGAGAAAAGCTTGAAAGAATTCTCGAAGTCAAAAACGCTATCGTAACTAATGTGTATCATAAACAGCCTATTAGCGTTGATGAGATGTTTGCAAAACTGATGGAGTATAAAAACGCTCTTGAACCGTATGTTGCGAATACATTTGATATAGTTCATGACGCAGTTGCAGCCGGAAAGAGTATACTCCTCGAAGGACAGCTCGGTTCGCTGAAAGATACTGATTTCGGTATATACCCGATGGTAACATCTTCCAATACTATCGCAGGCTACGGCGCAGTTGGTGCAGGCGGAATTCCGCCGTATGCAATAGGTGACATAATCACTGTAGTAAAAGCTTATTCAAGCTCAGTAGGCGCTGGTGAATTCGTCAGCGAAATAT
Source organism: uncultured Ruminococcus sp. (assembly GCA_902767155.1). GTDB lineage: Bacteria > Bacillota > Clostridia > Oscillospirales > Acutalibacteraceae > UBA1213. Next base: position 4,452 of record CACXGC010000091.1, read on the forward strand.
TCGGCGAGGAAGCTGAAGAACTCCGCAAGAGAGGCGGCGACGGCGGTGAATATGGCGCAACTACCGGCAGACCAAGAAGAATGGGCTGGCTTGACCTTGTTGCTACACGTTACGGCTGTAAAGTTCAGGGCGCAACTCAGGTTGCATTTACTGTGCTTGATGCTCTCGGATATCTTGACGAGATTCCGGTATGTGTTGCATATGAACTTGACGGCGAGCGTATAGACTATTTCCCGTCTACAACAAAGCTTAAAAGATGCAAGCCTGTTCTTGAAGTTCTCCCGGGTTGGAAATGCGATATCAGAGGCATTAAAAATTATGAGGAACTTCCGGAAAATTGCAGAAAGTATATAGAGTTCGCCGAAAAAGCAGTAGGTGTTCCGTTCAAGATGATTTCCAACGGTCCGAAGCGTGAGGATATTATTTACAGATAAAACGGAGGTCCTTTTATGTGTGGAATAGTTGGTTATATAGGCTGTGAGCCGGCAGGTCCGTACCTTATAGACGGTCTTGCAAAACTGGAATACAGAGGTTATGACAGTGCAGGTATCTGTCTTAACGACGGAAAAGAACTGGTTGTAAAAAAAGCTAAGGGTCAATTGGCAGTTCTTAAAGAAATGACTGACAACGGAAAATCTCTCAGCGGTACAGTCGGTATCGGTCATACAAGATGGGCAACTCACGGAGAACCTTCTGATGTAAATGCACATCCTCATCTCAGCGAATCGGGCAGATTTGCCGTTGTGCATAACGGTATTATCGAAAATTATCAGCAGCTGAAAGATTATCTTATATCAAAGGGTGTTGTGTTCCGCTCAATGACGGATACGGAAGTTATTGCCCAGCTTATAGAATTTTATTATCACGACAGCCTTATAGACACTGTTATAAAAGTTCTCGGCAAGCTTGAAGGCTCATACGCTCTCGGTGTCATAAGCCGTGAGAATCCTGACGAGATTATAGCAGTACGAAAGGAAAGTCCGCTTATTATCGGACTTGGGGAAAAAGAAAACTTTATCGCCTCGGATGTTACTGCAATACTTTCTAAAACAAGAAAAATCTACCGTCTTGAAAATAACGAGATTGCAGTGCTCAGACGTGACAGTGTGAAAATTATCAATACCGATAAAGAAGAAGTACACAAGGAAGTTGAAACTGTTACATGGGATGTTGATGCTGCTGAAAAGGGCGGATATGAGCATTTTATGTTTAAGGAAATAATGGAACAGCCTGATGCGATAAGAAAAACAATTTCGCCCCATATTAAAAACGGCAGAGTTGTACTCGATGAGATAAAGCTTACGCATGAACAGATAAAAAGTTTTAACAAGATAAATATAGTAGCCTGCGGTTCAGCGTATCATGTCGGCGTTGTGGCAAAATATATTTTTGAAAAAATGCTGCGTATTCCCGTAGAGGCAGATTTGGCATCAGAATTCCGCTACCGTGACCCTATCATTAACGATAAGGTGCTTACTGTAGTCATAAGTCAGTCGGGTGAAACAGCTGATACAAAAGAGGCTATGAAAGAGGCTCAGCGCAGAGGTTCATATGCTTTGTCGATAGTAAATGTTGTCGGCAGTGCGATTGCTATGGAATCTGATGATGTTATATATACGTGGGCAGGACCTGAAATTTCTGTTGCTACAACAAAAGCCTACAGTACACAGCTTGCGGTTGTTTATCTGCTTGCACTTTATTTCGGCGATATACTTGGCACAATAGTTCCCGATGAGTATAAGGCTCTTATAAATCAATTGGAGTCGCTTCCCGAAAAAGTTCAGACTGTTCTCGGCCACAAGGAAAGACTTCAATATCTGGCATCAAAATTCTTTAACAGCAAAGATATATTCTTCATAGGAAGAAACATTGATTATGCGCTGTCCCTTGAAGGTTCACTTAAACTCAAGGAAATATCATATATACACAGCGAGGCCTATGCGGCAGGAGAACTTAAACACGGTACTATTTCTCTGATAGAACAGGGTACACCTGTTATTGCCCTTGTTACGCATGAGGAACTTATCGGTAAAATCGTAAGCAATATAGAGGAAGTTAAAACAAGAGGCGCAGAAGTAATGTGCATAGCCTGTGATACGCATCCGGAAATAAAAGATGTTGCACAGACAGTATTTATACCCAAAGTGTGCGATATGCTTTTGCCGTCACTGGCAGTAGTTCCGCTGCAACTGTTTGCATACTATGTTGCATCGCTCAAGGGCTGCGATATTGATAAACCGAGAAATCTTGCAAAATCAGTCACAGTTGAATAAAATGTGTCAGACGTAAAAAATGGGGAATTGGGGCTTTTAACAGTCTGCTACAATTTCCCGTTTTTTGTTCTCCCGATTTTTTCGGGAAATTAAAAGAAAAAGGTGGACATATGGATATAAAAAATGAATCAATTCTTGTAATGGACTTCGGCGGACAGTATACTCAGCTTATAGCAAGAAGAGTCCGTGAATGTAATGTTTACTGTGAGATAAAATCATACAAAATAACAGCGGATGAAATCAAAGAAAAAGGCTATAAGGGTATTATATTTACCGGCGGTCCGAACAGTGCCTATGATGATAACGGTCCGAAATGCGACCCGAAACTTTTTGAACTGGGTATTCCGGTACTCGGTATATGCTACGGCGCTCAGCTGATGGCAGTAACACTCGGCGGCAAAGTCGTAGGAATTGAAGATAACAGAGAATACGGAAAAACAGAAATCGAAGTGAATACCTCATCACTGCTTTTTCATGCCGCAAAAGCAGAAAATATCTGCTGGATGAGCCATACCGACCGAATAGAAGAAATTCCCCACGGTTTTAAGATTACTGCAATATCAAAAGATTGTCCCGTTGCAGCTATGGAGGATATTAAAAGAGGTTTCTTTGCCGTTCAGTTTCATCCCGAAGTTCAGCATACCGTTGAAGGTCAGCTTTATCTCAAAAATTTCCTTTATAATGCCTGTGGCTGTACTGCTAACTGGAAAATGGATTCTTTTGTTTCGGATACTATTGCTTACCTCAAAGAAAAAATCGGTAAAAAGAAAGTTATATGTGCTCTGTCAGGCGGAGTTGATTCGTCGGTAGCGGCTTTGCTTGTGCATAAGGCTGTGGGCAAACAGCTTACCTGTATTTTTGTGGATCATGGTCTTCTGCGTAAGGATGAGGGCGATCAGGTAGAAAGCGTTTTCCGTAAACAGTTCGATATGAACCTAATAAGAGTAGATGCTAAAGATCGTTTCCTCTCTAAACTTGCAGGTGTCAGCGAGCCTGAAAAAAAAAAAAAAATTATCGGCGAGGAATTTATCCGTGTATTTGAAGAGGAATCTCAGAAACTCGGAAAAGTTGAGTTCCTTTGTCAGGGTACTATATATCCTGATGTGGTCGAAAGCGGAGTAGGTGAATCGGCTGTTATCAAGAGTCACCATAATGTCGGCGGTCTGCCGGAAGATGTTGGTTTTGAAGGTATTATAGAACCGCTTCGTGATCTCTTCAAGGATGAAGTTCGCAAAGCCGGTCTGGAACTTGGTATACCTGAGTTTCTTGTATTCCGTCAGCCGTTTCCGGGTCCGGGTCTTGCTATACGCATTATGGGTGAAATCACTGAGGAAAAACTTAAGATACTTAAAGATGCTGATGCTATTATGCGTGAGGAATTTGCTGCAAATGGTCTTGACCGTGAAGTTAACCAGTACTTTGCTGTTATGACCGGCATACGCAGTGTAGGCGTTATGGGCGACGGAAGAACTTACGACAATACAATTGCTCTTCGTGCTGTTACTACTAACGATTTTATGACTGCTGACTGGGCGAGAGTACCTTATGACGTCCTTGAGAAAATTTCTAACCGTATCATAAACGAGGTTAAAAATGTTAACCGTGTTGTCTATGATATTACTTCAAAACCCCCTGCTACTATCGAGTGGGAATAATTAAAAAACGACGGGAATCCGCTTCTGATGCGGTTTCCCGTTTTTTGTGTCTATTTTTTGTCTACATTATTGTTCTGCCTTCAATAAAACATCATTGTTGCCTGAAATTTTATCTATGAATTCTCTCGATAGTTTTTCATAATCTTCTTCTGTGTGTAATTCTTTTTTACCTACCAATTTAATCAT
>CACXGC010000092.1 GCA_902767155.1 uncultured Ruminococcus sp.
AATTTTTTCAAGTCCTTTGTACAGACGGCGCATAGATTCCTCTCTGCCAAGAATGTCGAGAATTTCAACAGCACCGCCGGGAGTTACAGCCATACCGGATGCCGCAATACGAACAGGCCACATTGCTGTACCATTCTTTACTCCTAATTTTTCGGCGAGTCCGATAAGACAATCATGTATGCTGTCATGATTCCATTCTGTAAGTGCTTCAAGTGCCTCTATGCCGGCTTTCAGAAGTTCGGGCGCATTATCAAGATTTGTCTTGCTCTTTTTGTTTACAAATAACTGCTTATCATAGTCCGGCTGTTCAGCAAAGAATGCTATTTTTTCAGGTATCTCTGTAAGGCGTACAGTTCTCTGCTGTAAAATAGATGCCAGCTTGATTCTGTCAAGGTCTTTATCACCGAGAGCCTGTTTAAAATATGGTTCTGCAACTTCTGCAAACTTTTCAGCGGTCATAGCCTTGATATACTCTCCGTTGAACCATTCAAGTTTGCCGTAATCAAACACTGCCGGTGATTTGCTTATGCCTGCAATGTCAAAATTTTCTGCCAGTTCTGCAAGAGTAAACATTTCCCTGTTATCTTTGGGTGCCCATCCCAGCAAAGCAATATAGTTGATTATAGCTTCCGGCAGAAATCCGGCTTTAACAAGGTCTTCAAAACTTGTAGCGCCGTGACGCTTTGAAAGTTTGGAAGTTGTGCCGTCGTCATTCTTGCCCATTATGAGCGGCAGATGTATATATGTCGGTATCTCCCATCCGAAAGCTTCATACAAAAGATTGTATTTCGGTGTGGAAGAAAGATACTCACTTCCTCTGACAACATGAGTTATGTTCATGGTATGGTCATCTATAACATTTGCGAAATTATATGTAGGATAGCCGTCCGCCTTGATAAGTATCTGATCCTGCAATTCCTCATTTTCAACCGATATAGTACCGTATACAGCGTCCTCAAATGTAGTTGTACCTTCAAGAGGCATTTTCTGGCGGATCACATACGGTGTACCCTTGTCCATAAGTTCCTTTACTTCATCATCCGAAAGACTGCGGCAATGTCTGTCATAGCCTGCACCGGGATCATCCGAATTTGCACGAAGTCCGTCAAGGCGTTCTTTTGTGCAGAAACAGCGGTATGCGTGACCGCTGCGGATAAGCTGTTCAGCGTAAGGAATGTACATATCTTTTCTTTCGCTCTGAACATAAGGACCGTAATCTCCGCCGATGTCAGGACCTTCATCATGTTCAAGTCCGGCAGCCTTCATTGTGTTATATATTATGTCTACAGCACCCTCTACTTTTCTTTCCTGATCGGTGTCCTCGATTCTAAGTATAAAGTCGCCGCCCTGAGATTTTGCCACCAGATACTCATACAATGCTGTTCTCAGATTTCCAACGTGCATAAATCCTGTAGGACTTGGCGCAAATCTTGTTCTTACCTTTTTCTCTGCCATATCTTTTCCTCCTGTTTAATTTAAAATTTGCACCCGAAACAAACTGCCTCGGGTGCAAACTGTTATCTTTTAGAACAAATCACTTGATTACTCTTACACGGATAACACCGTCAATAGCTGCGATCTTGTCAGCAGCAGCAACATCAACATCGTTTGCAACATCAATGATTGTATAGGCATAGTCTTTCTTCGACTTGCTGTCCATGCTTTCGATATTGTTGCCTGTTTCAGACAATGCAGCAGTAACAGTAGTGAGAATACTCGGTACATTCTTATGAATAACGCATACTCTCTCTTTACCTGCACGTGCCATAGAAACTGCCGGAAGTGTAACAGAATTCTTTATATTGCCGTTTTCGAGATAATCCTTGATTTCGTCTGCTGCCATTTCAGCGCAGTTATCCTCAGATTCCGGAGTAGATGCGCCAAGGTGCGGTGTAACAATAACACCCTTAACGCCAAGAATATCATCTGTAGCGAAATCTGTAGTATAAGCTGCAACCTTGCCGCTTTCGATAGCAGCAACTACATCTGCTGAAACTACAAGGTCAGCACGGGAGTAGTTGATAATTCTCACACCGTCTTTCATTTTTGCGATATTTTCAGCATTGATAACGCCCTTTGTATCGGGAGTAAGCGGAACATGAACTGTGATATAGTCGCTTTCTGCGAAAATCTCATCAAGGCTTACAACGTGCTTTACCTTGTGTGAAATTCTGAGTGCATTGTCAACAGAAAGGAACGGGTCATATCCTACTACGTTCATGCCGAGTGCAACAGCGGCATTTGCAACAAGAATACCGATAGCGCCAAGTCCTACAACACCAAGTGTCTTACCCTTGATTTCAGGGCCTACAAACTGGCTCTTGCCCTTTTCTACCATCTTGCCGACAGCATCGCCGTTACCCTTGAGAGTCTTTGCCCATTCTATACCACCGACTACATCACGGCTGCTGATAAGCAGTGCTGTGAGAACAAGTTCTTTAACAGCATTTGCATTTGCACCGGGTGTGTTGAATACAACGATACCTTTTTCAGCACATTTGTCAAGCGGAATATTGTTAACGCCTGCACCTGCTCTTGCAATAGCAAGAAGGCTTTCGGGCATTTCCATATCGTGCATTGCAGCGCTGCGGACGAGAATAGCATCAGGATTCTGAACATCGTCAGCAACTGCATAGTTAGCTCCGAGTCTTGAAAGACCGGCAGCAGAAATCTTATTCAGTGTCTGAACATTATACATTTTTACCACCCTTTATATAATATGAAACAAGATCTTTTTCGTTTTTCTCAGCTGTTGCGAGCTTCAAATTCAGCCATGAACTTAACGAGCTTTTCAACACCTTCAACCGGCATTGCATTGTAAATAGATGCTCTCATACCACCAACACTGCGATGACCCTTGAGGTTTACGAAATCATTTTCTGTAGCTTCCTTAACGAATTTAGCGTCAAGTTCTTCATTTCCTGTGATGAAAGGAACATTCATAAGAGAACGATCCTCAGGAACAACTGTACCCTTGAACATTTTAGAATTGTCGAGGAAATTGTAAAGGATAGATGCTTTCTTTTCGTTGATCTCCTTCATTTTCTCAAGACCGCCGATATCGTTCTTAATCCATTCGAGAACGAGCTTTGCCATGTAGATTGTATAGCAAGGCGGTGTATTGAACATAGAGCCGTTATCTGCATGAGTCTGGAAATTAAGCATAGTCGGGCAGATATCCATAGCGTGGCCGATAAGGTCTTCACGAATGATAACGATAGTAACACCGGCAGGAGCCATATTCTTCTGTGCGCCTGCATAGAGGATACCAAACTTTGATACGTCTATCGGTTCTGAGAGTATGCATGAAGAAATATCTGCAACCAGCGGAACATCACCGGTTTCAGGCAGTTCATGGTAAACTGTACCATAGATTGTGTTGTTCATGCAAATGTAGAAATAGTCTGCGTCCTTTGTGAAAGTAGACGGGTCAAGTTTCGGAATATATGAGAAAGTCTTATCCTTTGAAGATGCAACAACATTTGCCTGAATATATCTTGCAGCTTCTTTCTGAGCCTTTACAGCCCACTGACCTGTAAGAACATAGTCAGCCTTGCCGCTTTTTGTACCGAGGTTAAGCGGAATAGCTGCGAACTGAGTTGATGCGCCGCCCTGAAGGAACAGTACTTTGTAGTTATCAGGAATGTTCATTACTTCTCTGAGAAGAGATTCAGCACCTTCAATAATTGTTCCATAGATTTTTGAACGGTGTGACATTTCCATTACAGACTGACCGCTGCCCTCATAGTCGAGCATTTCAGCAGCTGCTTTTTCGAGAACTGACTGCGGCAGCATAGAAGGACCTGCCGAAAAATTGTAAACTCTTTTCATTCTTATTGCCTCCATTTATATTTTCGCATGACAGACCGATAAATTATCCTTTTCATGCAATGATACCATACAATTATAATTCAAAACTTTCAATAAGTCAATCATAATCAGAGATTTTTAGAAAAAACTCCCACAATATTACAAAATCACAAAAACAACCCTGCTGTATGTCACACTTCCTCAGACTCGAAATTCTCCGGCGGCACACTGACATCAACGACAAATTTCTCGAAAAACGGGACAGCATTGGCAAAAGCTATACTGCCTATACGTGATGATGCCGGAACAAATTCCATACTGTCATCAACCATTCCCTTGATATTCTCCATAATATCATTCATTATCGACTTAGTTTCTTCCTCATCAGCCTCGCCACAATCTACTGCCACAAGAAGATGTGTTTTACCTTTTTGGCGTACACCTCTCAGCACACCTTTTACAACTTTTCCGTTATCGTCAAAAACTTCTGATATAATCTGTGTAAGCTTTTCCGGAACTCCTTCCGGTGTAAAAATAACAGCCCTGTCGTCATCATTTTCCGGAGCAGATGCGGAAACGCTTTTTATAACTTCACAAGTCTTGCTCGTTATATTGAAATCGAATGTAAACGGGTTAAGAACAACAAGTTCTCCGCCATTACAGAATGTTTCAATCTGGTCAAATTTTGCTCTTGCAATAGAAAATCTTCCCTGTGCGTCAAACTTTCTGAGCTCATTTATATCTGTAAAGAAAGGTACCACCTTTTTGCCGTCGTTTCTTTCAAGAGCCGGCACTGTAACTTTTCCGTCTTTCGGCTGACCCTGAACAGGAATAAGAAATTCAGCACGGGCAGTATCTGTGAGAAGATTCAGTTCCTTATCGGGTGATACGGTATTATTTTCGAGACACTGGAAAAAGCGGTTCGCACTGCATACCAACGACGGATTAATGACCGGTCTTTCATTTTCCGGCATTTTGCTGAAATCCGGAATATTTATAAGATCACCGAGTTCGATAAGTATACGAGTCTGTCCGTTGTCAACAAGAACGCCTTCAAAACCGCTGCGGTGATAATCCGCAAACATTCCGAGACGGTTTTCACGGCTGCATTCAGCTACAGCAACAGTATTTCCCGATTCTTTCATATGACGGCAGAAACCCTCACAAAATGATTTCTCCGAAAAAATAAAAGCGCACGGCATACCCTGAACATAATCGAGAAAATGGCTTTTTGTAACAGGTGAAAAAGCCGAATATATCATATCCGCCCTTTGTATTTCCGTGATAATGCCATGAAAATCTTTTTCATCATGAGTTTTCGCATATTGCTTTATAAGATCCTGCATTTTGCTCATAAAAAAACAACCCTCCGATAAATTAATAATTGACGTTTTCCGCAGTTATATTATATAATAATTCAGTAATCATGTCAACCGGCGTACAGCTAATGACTTTTTCAAAATACATGAGTAATTTTGTAAAGAAGGCTTTTTTATGAAAGAAAGAATACTTTCAGTACTGAAAAACTCTTCGGGCTATATATCCGGAGAAATGCTGAGCCGTGAGCTTGGTGTATCAAGGACGGCAGTATGGAAAAATATAAAAATCCTGCGCAATGAAGGTTATGTAATAGATTCGGTAACAAACAAGGGCTACATGCTGATATCGTTGCCTGACAAACTCAGTTCTGCAATAATTCGTGAAAACTTAGGAACACTTTCTGTCGGAACAGAAATAATAATCCTTGATTCGGTTGATTCCACAAACGATGAACTTAAAAGGCTTACTGCAAAAAATGCCGAAAGCGGTCTTATAATCGCCGCTGAACAGCAGACAAAAGGCAAAGGACGACTCACACGTTCATGGTCTTCCGGAAACGGCGGAATTTACTTTTCGCTGCTGCTGCGCCCCGATCTGCCGCCTACAGATATTGCCGGAATAACACTTGCTGCCGGTTATGGTGTATGCCTTGCTATAAGAGAATATACCGGACTCGATGCAAAAATCAAATGGCCTAATGATGTCATAATCGGCAGAAAAAAAGTCTGCGGTATACTTACAGAAATGGCTGCCCAAACTGACCGTGTTGATTATGTTGTCATTGGTATCGGCATAAACGTAAATACAGAAACTTTTCCTGACGAAATAAGCAGCAAGGCAAGTTCACTTTTCATAGAATCAGGCAAAAAAATTGACCGCAACGATTTTTTCCGATGTGTCATAAAAAAACTCGACACTGTAATAACCTCTTTCATGGCAAGCTTTTCTGCGGAAGATATGTCCGATTTCCGCAATCTTTGCGCCACTATAGGACGTGAAGTTTCCGTTGAAAGAAACAACCATACAATATCCGGTATTGCCGAAGATGTCACAGATTCCGGTGAGCTTGTAATACTTGACAACAGCGGCAACAAATTCACCATAAACTCAGGCGAAGTAATTGTTCAGGGTATATACTGATTTTTACAAAATTTCCCCAAAACTATTTTATTTTTTCAGCAAATTTGTTATAATGGTAACATACACGAATACATAGGGGAGGAATTTTTTATGCTTAAAAAATCAATAGCTGTTTTTCTTGCCTGCGCCGCTATTCTGGGACTGGCTACAGGTTGCAGTCAGGATAACAATAACAAAAATGATAACAACATCAATGACGATAAAAAAACTTCTGCACAAAATAATGTCGTTTTCACTGCCGGTAATTCTGTCTGCTATAATAGCGGCTCTGCGCTTTTCTGTATGAGTGATGACAATAATCTGAAAACCGCAATGATGAAAAACGATGATGGTCAGCCGGAAATATTTGATTTCGGACCGGTGAATAATATTCTGACGGACAATAAACTCTACGGAAGCTATAACAATTCGGAAAATCTCGTATGCTGGGATCTTAGTGATACCTCACATATTTCCTGCACTTCTTTGTATGTCAAAGAAACAATAGGTTCTATGCTGCTTGATTCACTTCAAAACGAAAATTCTTCCGTCACATACGAAGATATGGATATGCTGAAAACAGCTTTCGTCTGTTCCGTAAACTATCCGTCAGATGGCGGAAGCAATATCTATTTCCCCATAACGTATGACAGAGATTATTACTCCGCTCATAAGCCGCTGCAATTCCGTATTGTTGAAGCCGCAAAGAACGGCAGAAAAATAAAACTTTTGCCGGATGTACACGCATCATCTCTTGTAGTAAGCGACGAGTACATATATTACTACGAAAACGGTTTTGATTACACGAAAGAAACTTTTGACATTGATGTATGCGGCATATACAAAATGAAAACAGATGGTTCTGAAAAAGAAAAACTTACTGACTGTAAACCGGCATTTGACAATATGCTTTGGTATCGTCCTGCAATAACAATATGCGGAAACGATCTCTATTTCATTGACAAAAACGATAAGGACGAAAACTATTTGAAGAAACTTTCTCTTGACAGTAAAAAAGTCGAAACTATTTCAAAAGAACAATGTTCTGCTTATTATGTCGATCAAGCTTCGGATACCGTATTCTATACAAGTGAAAACTCCGATTATGTCAACACTTTGTATACACATGATCTGTCGAACCACAAGGAAAAAAAGCTTTCGGAAATAACTGATATGACGATCAGCGACCCTCTCGGACTTTGCGTTTATGAAAAATACGTTTATGTATGTACAAGCCCGAACAGCGAGCTGTGGACGTACACAAACGATTTCAACATACAAAGTCCGGATAATATACCTGTCGGACTGCGTTTGGATAAAAAAACAGGCGATCAGCAAAAACTTTACTGTCTGCGTAACCAAACCGGTCAGCAGAAGAGCATGATATACTGGAAATGATATCCATCATAACGCACATTCTGTAACATTTTGGCACTATAAAATATCCGTCCCGTACTTTCATAAGTTGCGGGCGGATTTTTTTCGTCAAAAGAATACTTTTTACAATAATTTTCTCTCAAAATCATTTGATATTATCTCTGTTTTGTTGTAAAATATAATTATGATTCAGAAAAAGGAAGATAAGAGAGGGAGTTTTGCTTTGAAAAAGGAAATTTACAGTGAACTTGCAGTTCTCAGAAAAAAAATCATAGAAAACGAATTTTCGGATCTTAACGATATGCAGCAGAAGGCTGTATATACAATAACAGGTCCGCTGCTGATTCTTGCCGGCGCAGGAAGCGGAAAAACTACGGTGTTGGTAAACCGTATAGCCAATCTGCTGCGCTGGGGAAAAGCTTGTGAAACAGATAAGGTTTTCGGCGAATACACTGACAGTGAAATTGAAGAAATTCGTTCTGCCGCTGACGGAAAAATACAACTCAGTAACGAACTGGCACAAAAGCTTTCTGTTTCTGCTCCAAAACCGTGGCGTATTCTTGCCATCACATTTACAAATAAAGCTGCCAATGAACTCAAAACACGTATATGCAATAAAGTCGGCAATGCCGGAATTGATATATGGGCATCGACTTTTCATTCCGCCTGCGGAAGAATTCTCAGACGCTGTGCACACAATATCGGCTACACCGAACATTTCACCGTCTATGATTCCGATGACCAGAAGCGTATCATAAAAGAATGTCTGAAACAACTCAATATTGACGAAAAAATGATTTCTGTGCGTAATGCAATGAGCGAGATAGCCAATGCCAAAGACTGTATGATGACACCGGAAGACTTTGCAAATTTTGCCGGAAATGACAGCCGCCTCGGTTCAATCTCCAGAATTTACAAAATGTATCAGGAGCGTCTTATGCGTGCGGATGCTATGGATTTTGACGACATGATATTCAATACAGTCGTTCTGCTGAGAGATTTTCCTGAAATTCTCGAAAAATACGCAAGTCAGTTTGAATATGTAATGGTCGATGAATATCAGGACACAAACCATATGCAGTATGAATTGGTGAGCCTTTTGTCGAGCGTACATAAAAATCTTTGTGTTGTAGGCGATGACGACCAAAGTATTTATAAATTCCGTGGTGCTACTATAAGAAATATCCTTGATTTTGAAGACACTTTTGAAAACGTATCTGTTATAAAACTTGAACAGAATTACCGCTCTACGAAAAATATACTTTCTGCCGCAAACAAAGTTATAAAGAATAATTCTACCCGTAAGGCAAAAACGCTGTGGACTGATTCTATTGACGGTGACAAGATAGTACGCTATAACGCATTCGATGAAAGAGACGAAAGTCGTTTCATTGTCAGCACAATACAGGATGGCATAGCCTCCGGCGCAAGCTACAGCGACTATGCGATACTTTACCGTATGAATACACAATCCCAGAATATAGAACGTGCTTTTGTCTATGCCGGCATACCTTACAAGATAATAGGCGGCAGACGTTTTTATGAGCGCCGTGAAGTGCGTGACATGATAGCATATCTCAGCGTTATCAGCAATCACAGCGATAATACACGCCTTAAACGAATAATCAATGTTCCCAAAAGAGGCATAGGAGATAAATCTGTATCTCAGATTGAAGAAATCGGAAATATGCTTGGCGAAAGTATGTTTGACATAATGGTCAGAAGTAATGAGTACAATGTTCTTCTCAGAACACACCCAAATCTCATGGAATTCTGTAACCTCATCAAAGATATGACCGCCGAGATAGAATCCGGAACCACAATTTCCGAAATGTACAGCAAACTTATTGAACGTATAGAATATCTGCCGTTCATCAGAAGAGAAAGCGATCATGGTGACGAAGCCGTTGAAAATGTTCTCGAACTCAAATCCATAATGGTACGATATGAAAGCGAACATCCGGACGACGCTACACTTCAGGGATTCCTCGAAGAAATAGCTCTCCTTACAGATATAGACAGCTATAATGCCGAAGATGGTGAAAGCTATGTAGTCATGATGACACTGCACTCTGCAAAGGGTCTGGAATTCAATAATGTTATCATTCCCGGCATGGAAGAAAATACTTTTCCAAGCTATCTTTCAACTTTAACAGATGACGATATGCAGGAAGAACGCCGACTTGCATATGTCGGTATTACAAGAGCAAAAAAACGCCTGTTTATGATAAATGCCGGCTCTCGTACACTTTTTGGAAAAACCAACCATAACCGCCCGTCTCGTTTTCTTAATGAGATTCCGGCAGAACTTGTTCAGACTATAGAACATAAACCACAGGAGAATTTCGGAGCATTTGCCGCCCAGTCGAAAGAACGCCGCAATACTGATATGGCACAGAGCAAAGTTATATCCTCACTTCCGCAAAAGAAAGAAACTGTCATGAAATTCTCTGTCGGAATGCGTGTACAGCATAAAACTTTCGGTGTCGGAATGATAATAAATACCCGTCCTATGGCATCAGATACACTGCTTGAAATTGCTTTCGATACTGTAGGAACTAAAAAGATAATGGCCAATTATGCCAACTTGACAATAATTTAAAGGAGAATTTTAATGCCTGCCGTTGTATCTCATTATTTATTAGCAGAACGTGTCATAAACAAACTCGGACCGGAAATTGCTGCCGACAGAAATGCATTTCTATGGGGTGCAAACGGACCTGATATTTTCTTTGCGCATCGTGTCATGCCATGGCAAAGACAGCCGAGTATCGCAAAAATATCTCACATCATGCATAACGGTTATGCTGAACCACTGCTCAATTACCTTTATGAATACTCTTCCGTCAATGATGATAAATCCGCCATGAGCTATACTTTCGGTTTCGTAACACATTATGCATTCGATTCTGTCGCACATCCGTACATTGTAAGTTATGCCGAAAGAATGTCAGAGGGTAAAATGGTTCATTTGCCGCTTGTAGGACGTGCAAACGAACAAATTGCTGATGGTATAAAAATGAGTTCGGTATATCATAACAAACTCGAAGGCGAACTTGATACCATACTGCTCAAGCATGAACTGAATATTTCGATACATAAGTTCCGTCTGGAAAATGCCTGTCCCGACAATTCCGATACATACCAAAAAACAGCGGAAATCTTATCCGCCTATCTGATAGATTCGGGAATATATCCCGAAATTCAGAAACATGAAATAATCCGTGCTCAGCTTGACTGGAGAAATTGTGTCACTGCACTGAATGACAGATTTTCGTTCAAAATAAAATCTCTCAAAGCTCTTGAGCACATTCTGCATATTCCGCCGCTGGTATCTGTTTTTGTTCGCAGCATTGATATAGATTATTCTCAGGATCCGGCAAATTTCCAGCATAGTCCATGGAAAGCACCGGCTGACGGTACAATGCACTACGAAAGCTTTTTAGACCTTGTTGATATTGCAGAGGAAAAATCCCTGTATCTCATAAACAAACTCCGCTGCGGCGAAATGCTTACAAGAAATGATTGCTTTGACGGTTTCTCCGGTCACGGCACAAACGACTGAATATAAAACAGAATCAAAAGCAAATCGTAATTTTTGTGAACCGTCCTTTCAAGTAAGCTTGATTTTTCTTAGAAAGTGTAGTATAATCGGTGATGTGTTCTCGAAAGCTATTTGTTTTACCAAAAACCACTGATTTACTACGAACATTCTTATAAACTCACCGGAATCATTATCCGGCTATTCAGGGAGGCTTTTTTTATGCAGCAGCTTATCAGCGTCGGAAATATGGACAATTACTATGAACAAATCGTTAAAAAGAAGTTTACTTCAAAACAGGCTTTGACAATGGTTGCTTCTTTCCTTCTCATCATTCTTGTAATTGCCGCTTGTATCTATTTTTCTTCAATAATAGCAATTCTTGGTCCAATTTCAATTTTCCTTATCGGTGTGGGTATCTGGATGATCTATTACATGATAAAGAATTCAGGCATCGAGTACGAATACACATTCGTTGGCGGAGAAATGCGTATCGAAAGAATCAAAGGTCAGGCTACAAGAAGAAAAGTGGCTGTTTTTGATTGCAAAGAAATTGACGATATCGGCAAGTATCTCGACCGCTCGACCGGCAAGAAAAATGTTGATACTTCCCAGTACCGCCTTATCCTTCATTCAGAGGAAAATGCCACAAATCCCGACACTTATTACCTTGTTATACATGATAAGGTTCGCCACGAACCGGCTTTCCTTACATTTACACCGGACGAAACAACTCTCAAAAAAATGCGCCCTTACCTTTCTGTTGAGTTGAAAAAGAAGTTTATAAAGCTTATGCAGGAGGAAGAAGAATACCGCAAGAATCATCCTGCTCCGGAAGATGACAGTGCAGTTACTGTCGGTGAATGAAATAGTACAAAATAAAGCCTCGTATCTGTTCAACGACACGAGGCTATTTTTATTACCGGCACAATTGTACAAACAGATTTACAAAAAATTTATGCTATGATACAAGATACAAAAAAAATCCTGCCACACAAGTGACCGGATCTCTATTTGGTGGGAGAGGGTGGATTCGAACCACCGAAGCCGAAGCAACAGATTTACAGTCTGCCCCATTTGACCGCTCTGGAACTCTCCCATTCTATTTGATAAGCCGTAACGCTTATCTATGTAAACTGCAAAACATTTAATTGCAGAATAAAGAGCTGGTGGACGGACTCGAACCCCCGACCTGCTGATTACAAATCAGCTGCTCTACCAACTGAGCTACACCAGC
>CACXGC010000093.1 GCA_902767155.1 uncultured Ruminococcus sp.
ATGGTTTTCGCAATATTGAAAACCTGATCTCAATGATCATGCTTCGCTGCGGTGGGCTGTCGGTTTCTCTGCCCGGAAGATGATTTTCTACCCACACTTTCTAGTGATGGCTCATATATAACAGCAATTTTATACAAGACAGTTTAATTATTTAACCTTTGATATAAATATAATAGCAAAAAATGCTTTTTACAAGATGTTAAAATGTATTTTAAAACTTGACAATTGTATTATAATATGATATCATATTAGTGTGCTAATGCTTTACTATAATAAAGTATTTTAACAACTAAGCGCAATACTATTGAATGAGGTATGTTAAATGAAAGATTATTCCAAAATTACTCCAGAAGGAACAAAAGATCTTCTGTTTGAAGAATGTCTTGCGAACAGAACGGTGTCTTCTATATTGGGGAATGTTTTCTCACATAGAGGATTTCACGAAGTATTAACTCCCGGAATTGAATTTTACGATCTTTTTTCTGAGGAAAAGTCAGGTATACCAATGGAATATATGTTCAAGATGAGCGATTCAAAAGGTAGATTAATGGTTGTGCGTCCTGATTCTACATTGCCTATTGCGAGAATGGTAACAACACGTCTGAAAAACGAGCGACATCCAATTAGACTATACTACAATCAACGTGTTTACCGCTATAATCCAGGATTGACAGGTAGAAGTAATGAGGTTATGCAGACTGGTATAGAGCTCATAGGAGCAAGCGGAAAAAGAGCTGATCTTGAGACAATTACAACAGCTGTTGAAGCACTATCAAAATGTATTCCTGATTTTCGTATCGAACTTGGGAATGCAGCATTTTTCCAAATTCTTTCAAAAAGTCTTCCTGTAAACGAAGATGAAAGAGAAGAGATTAGGACTCTTATAGAATCAAAAAATTATTCTGCACTTAATACTGTACTCGATTCATTGGAACAGACACAGGCGGTAAATGTAATTCGCAAGCTTCCAAGACTTTTCGGTGGAATTGAAGTTCTTGATGAAGCATATAAAATGTGTGACAATCCTTTGGCACTTAAGCGTTTGGATTATCTTCGTGAAATATATAATGATCTAAAAAAGATGGGGTTGGGTGATAGACTCATAATAGATCTTGGTCTTGTTCAGAGAAATGATTATTATAGCGATATTGTATTTAGCGGATATGTAATGGGTTCGGGCGAACCTGTTTTGATTGGTGGTAGGTATGATCGTTTGCTTGATAATTTTGATGCTCCAGCGCCTGCTGTAGGTTTTGGAATAAATGTTGATTCACTTGCAAGAGTAATGATGAACCGTGGAAATATTCCAGAAAAAAAACGAGCAGATCTTCTTGTACATAGCAAGCTGGGATATGAAATAGAGGCAATACGTTATACAAGCGCATTATATGAAGCAAATGTTCTTGGAGAGAATAGTGTTTTTGAAACTGTTGAGGAAGCGCTTGAATATGCAAGAGCAAAAGGAATAAAGAAACTAACAATTGTTGGTGATGAAATAAAGACAATCAATACAGGAGTATGAATATGAAACCACTAAGAATAGCTTTAACAAAAGGAAGATTGGAAAAAGATACTATAAATTTGCTTGAGTCAGCGGGTTTTGATTGTACAGCTGTAAGAGAAAAGGGAAGAAAGCTTATTCTTCCAATAGGTGAAGCAAATATTGAGGTTGTTTTGGCAAAGGCTGCTGATGTTATTACATATGTAGAGAACGGGGTTTGTGATCTTGGTGTTGTTGGAAAGGACACTATAATGGAAAACGGCAGAAGTTTTTATGAAATACTTGATCTCGGTTTCGGTAAATGCCGTTTTGCACTCGCAGGAAAAGCCGGAGTAGATTTCTTCTCTGGATATGAAGCTAAAACAATAGCTACAAAGTATCCTAATGTTACACGTACTTTTTTTGAAGGTAAAGGAATGGATATTCGTATAATTAAGATAGAAGGTTCTGTTGAACTTGCGCCTTTACTTGGACTTTCGGATGCTATTGTGGATATTGTAGAAACAGGATCTACTCTGAAGGAAAACGGGCTTGTAATAATTGAGGATAATGTTGCTCCGATTTCCGCAAGGCTTATAGCAAATACAGCGAGTTTAAAGTTAAGAAAGGCAGAGATCGAAGAACTTGCCGAAAAAATGGAAACAGAAAGGAAGAAAATACAATGATTAGTATCGTAAAAGCTGATGGTATAAAAGAATATGAATATCTTTCAAAAGTTCGTGAGAGAAGTAGTGATACTGACAAAAATGTTACTGCCATTGTGTCAGAGATAATTGAAAATGTACGTAAAAATGGAGATAAAGCCATTACAGAGTACACTATAAAATTCGATGGAAAAAAACCGGATTTTTTTGAAGTACCAAAAGAAGAAATAGAAAATTCCGTAAAATTCTGTGATGAGAAATTTATTTCTACGTTGAAAAAAGCAGCTGCAAATATTAGCGATTTCCATTCTCGCCAAATTCAGCAAAGTTGGCTTACTACAAAAGAAAATGGAGTCATAATGGGTCAAAGAGTGAGAGGACTTGAAAAAGTAGGGTTGTATGTCCCTGGAGGAACAGCAGCTTATCCATCATCAGTATTGATGAACGCAATTCCAGCAAAGATAGCAGGTGTAAAGGAACTTGTTATGGTCACACCACCTCTTAAAAATGGAAAACCGAATCCTGCAATAATGGCAGCAGCGTATATTGCGGGCGTAGATAGGGTATTTCTTATGGGTGGCGCACAAGCGATTGCAGCACTGGCATATGGAACCGAAAGCGTACCAAAAGTTGATAAGATAGTAGGTCCGGGAAATATATTCGTTGCAACAGCAAAAAAACTTGTATATGGTATGGTAGATATAGATATGATTGCTGGTCCGAGTGAAATTTTGGTGCTGGCAGATGAAAAAGCAAATCCAAAATATCTTGCTGCTGATCTCATGTCTCAAGCAGAACATGATAAGCTTGCATCTGCAATTCTTGTTACTACTTCCCAAAAGCTTGCAGAGGAAACAGTAAACGAACTTGACAGACAAATGCAGACACTTTCCAGAAAAAAAATAATTGATGAGTCACTTACCAATTTCGGAGCGATAATTATATGTGATAAAATGGATAAAGCTATAGAGATAGCTAATAATCTTGCACCGGAGCACCTTGAAGTTTGTTGTGAAAATCCTATGGAGTATGTTGGAAAACTTGATAATGCAGGCTCAGTATTTCTTGGTGATTACTCGCCAGAACCCCTTGGCGATTACTTTGCCGGACCTAATCACGTTCTCCCAACAAGCGGAACAGCAAGATTCTTTTCTCCACTTTCTGTAGACTGCTTTATAAAGAAAACAAGCTTTATTTACTATACTGAAAATGCACTTATGGCAGATAAAGATGATATCGTTCGTTTTGCCAATACCGAAGGACTTACTGCTCACGCTAATTCAATAATTGTCCGTTTTGAAGATTAAATAGAGATGATATTATGGAGACTGAAACATTAATTGAACACAAAGAATCGTTATCATCAGATAACAAAGGAGAAGTTAAAAGAAATAAGAATATAAAAAATGTTTTTATTATTATAGCAGCAATACTTATATTTGTAATTGTGGGTATAGTGGTTTTATTTTCAGTGACTTCTTTTAGCGGAGAATGCGGCGATAAAGCTACATTCAAATTGATGCCTGATGGTCTTATGGAGATAAAAGGCAGCGGAAAAATGTACGATGGAGAAGTTGTTAATAAAGATGGAGCAATTCTTATATATCATCCTTTTTATTCAAACGGTGAAATTAAATCCATACCGTATGACCAAATAAAAAAAGTTAACATAGAAAATGGCATTACAAGGATAGGGGATTGTTCATTTGCTGAAACAGCCGTTAACTCGGTTAGTATACCAGACACAGTTACAGAAATAGGCGATAGGGCATTTTTTGGATGTGAAGATTTAAAGTCTGTTATGTTGTCTGATAATGTTAAAATTATAGGAAATAAAGCTTTTATGCATATTGTTAATGAACCAATAACAATATATGCTTCAGAAGGATCTTATGCTGCTAAATATGCGTCAGATAATGGATACAAACTTATAACAACAAATGGTTAATAAACATCCAAACTATATTCAGAAAGCAGGAGTTATAAAAATGGCTTATAAGTTATGTAAAAAAGTTCGTGAACTTGAACCATATGAACCAATACAAGGTAATTATAAAATAAGACTTGATGCTAATGAATCATTTTTCAATTTTCCTGATGATTTGAAAGCTGAAATAAACGATATTATTAGAGAGATAGATTTTAACAGATATCCCGACCCAATGGCACTTGAATTAACAAAAGCTTTTGCGGATTATTACAGTATTAGTCCGGAAAATATAACTGTTACTAATGGGTCTGATGAAATGTTGTACCTTCTTTCATCTGCTTTGATGAAATCAGGCAGTAATGTTGTTGTTGTTGATCCGGACTTTTCTATGTATTCATTTTATTCTTTCTTATCGGAAAATAATATTTTTACATACAAAAAAAATAAGGATCATGATATAAATGTTGATGAACTTCTTTCATTTATGTTTGAGAATAATGCAGATATGGTAATTTTTTCAAATCCATGTAATCCTACAGGCAGAGGAATTTCTTCTGATGATGCTCGTAAGCTCGTTAATGGCGCTGGTGATTGTCTTGTTGTTATTGATGAGGCCTATATGGATTTCTGGAATCAATCATTGCTAAAAGAAGCAAATGAATATCAAAACCTTATAGTACTAAAAACAGCATCAAAGGCTGTAGGTGCAGCAGGAATAAGACTCGGTTTTGCAATAGCAAATCCTTTAATAACTAAAGCTCTTCGTTCTGTAAAATCGCCTTACAATGTAAATACACTTTCGCAAAAAATAGGTGCTTGTATTTACAGAAAAAAAGATTTGCTCAAAGAAAGAGCAAACGAAATTATAAAGAATACGAAAACATTGTACATTGATATACTTAAAGTTGTCGATAACTATAAGCTTCCTTTTCGTGTATTTATTACTTGTGCAAATTTTGTTTTTGTAGAAACAGATTATGCAAAAAATATTTATGAAATGTTGCTTGAAAACGGAATAGCTGTCAGATATTTTCCAAAGTATTCATCACTTCGTATTACAACCGGAACTGTCAAAGAAAATAATGAATTTGTGATAAATTTTGAAAAATATATTATCAAAAACATACTAAAAAGAAATCGTTAAATTTTTATCATATGTTAATATATCTGAAAAAGATTAATGTTTTGTTATTTTGTATTTACAAATGTTAAAAATTGTTTTATACTGTTTGTACGATACCGGAGGGAGTGTTATTAATGAGAAAAGCAGAAAAAAATCGAGCAACAAAAGAAACTCAGATATCTGTTTCAATTGATCTTGACGGAGGCGAGGTTGATATAAATACAGGTATAGGATTTTTTGATCATATGCTGAATGCATTTGCTGTACATGGCGGTTTCGGTTTAAAAATCAAAGCCAAAGGCGATCTTTATGTGGATTGCCATCATACAGTTGAGGACACAGGTATCGTACTTGGAAAAGCTTTTTATGAGGCTCTTGGAGAAAAGAATGGAATTGAAAGATTTGGTTCCTTTTATGTTCCTATGGATGAAGCTCTTGCTTTTTGCTCACTTGATATAAGTGGAAGACCTTTTCTTGTATTCAACGCAAATTTTCCCGAAGAGCGTATCGGTATATACGATAGTTGCATGACAGAAGAGTTTATGAGAGCTTTCTCTTATAATGCTGGAATAACACTTCATTTACAGTGTTTGTACGGAAAAAATTCGCACCATATTACAGAGGCTCTTTATAAAGCAGTGGGTCATGCACTTAAGGCAGCTATAAAAAAGACAGAATCTGACAAACCTCTTTCAACAAAGGGTGTATTATAGTAATGGTCACGACATTTTTCTTTTTCAGAAAGGTTGATATATATGCTAGTTTTACCGGCAATTGATATAATAGACGGAAATTGTGTACGTTTGATGAAAGGCGATTATTCAACAGCACACAAAGTAGCAGAAAGTATAATTGATACTGCAAGAAGTTTTGAGGCAGCAGGAGCAAAGTTTATGCACATGGTCGATCTTGATGGTGCAAAGGATGGTAAACGAGTAAATTCTAATGCAATTATTGAAGTAAGAAAAAATTGTAACATAAAAATAGAAGTAGGCGGTGGAATCCGTACAATGGATTCTGTTGAATATTATCTTGGAAATGGTATAGATAGAGTAATACTTGGTTCTGCCGCTATAAAAGATCCTGATTTTGTTTGTAGAGCAATTGATAAATACGCAGACAAAATAGCTGTAGGAATTGATGCTAAAAATGGTTTCGTTTCGGCAGATGGATGGACAGATACTTCGGAGATAAATTTTATTGATTTAGCAAAACAGATGGAGAAAATAGGTGTAAAGTATATTATTTTTACAGATATTTCAAAAGATGGTATGCTTAGTGGACCTAATCTTACTATGCTTGATGAGCTTAAATCTGCCGTGAGTTGTAATATTATAGCATCAGGTGGAGTTGCAAATCTCAAAGATATTATAAATTTAACGGATCTTGACGTATATGGTGCAATTTGTGGCAAGGCAATTTATAGTGGTAGTCTTGACCTTAGTCAAGCAATTGAAGTTGCACATGCCGCAAAGTATAATGGCAAAGGAGCCAATTTGTAATGAATAAATATGATTTCATAGAGGATTATTTTAAAAAATCAGAACTTATTCCGGCAATAGTTCAAGAAAATGACACTGGAGAGGTTCTTATGCTCGCATATATGAATAAAGAATCTATGCACAAGACATTTGATACCGGTTATACATGGTTTTATAGTCGTTCACGTAATGAATTATGGAATAAAGGAGCAACATCGGGACATTTACAAAAGGTTGTTGATATAAAGGGAGACTGCGATAAGGATACTTTACTTATTACTGTAATTCAAACAGGAGCGGCGTGTCATACTGGAAATCATTCATGTTTCTTTAATAAAATATGGGAGGAATTTCAAAATGGAAAATCAAAATGAACTTTATGCTCTTTACGAGACAATTATGAGCAGAAAAGCTGAAAAACAAGAAGGTTCTTATACTTGCTATCTTTTTGAAAAGGGTTTGGATAAGATTTTAAAAAAAGTTGGTGAAGAGTGTAGTGAGACTATTATTGCTGCAAAAAACGGTGACAATAAAGAAACCGTACTTGAAATCTCAGATCTTATCTATCATTTGTTTGTTATGATGGCACAGCAAGGAATCGCTGTTGATGAGGTTATGGCAGAACTTTCAAAAAGAAGTCAAAAAACAGGAAATCTTAAAACATTTCATCAGGTAGATAAGAACTCTTGACATTTATACTAATAGATGAAAACATTTAGCAAGCTTATGCAGCTTGAATAAACTTTTTAGCAGAACACTCAAATGTATTTTCAGTGACA
>CACXGC010000094.1 GCA_902767155.1 uncultured Ruminococcus sp.
TATTGATTTTGTTCTTCTGTTCTGTTGTAGGGAAGATTTCAGTTTTATAACTTTTTAGCAATTTCGTCATTTCTCCTCTCTATGAGAATATTTTTACACATTTAATCACTAATGTCAATATTTTTGGCTGCTTAAAAAATCTCCTTTTTTTCACGGCGGACATAGAAAAGCATTATTTCTTCAAGCGTAGTATTATCTATGGTCAGACCGCTGTACTTTGCTGAAAGCTTCTCCTTATCTGATATCATGACATCTGCGCCGAAATCATTAATCCTTGCACTTATAATATCAGCCGGATCTATTTCCTTATAATCTGATTTTTTACATTTTATCAATCCGTGGCTTTCTATTATTTCGTCCTTGCCGCCTGAGATGAGAATTTTTCCCTTATCTATGAATGTAACTGTATCTGCTATTTTTTCAATGTCTGTTGTAATATGAGAGGACAGAAGTATTGAATTATTTTCATCCTGCAAATATTCAAGGAAAATATCAAGTATTTCATTTCTCACAACAGGGTCAAGACCTGTTGTAGCCTCGTCCATTATCAGCAATTTTGCATTATGGGATAAGGCGGCGGCTATTTGCAGCTTCATTTTCATACCTTTTGAGAATTCGCCTATCTTCTTTTTTCTTGGAATAGAAAACCTGTCCAGATAATCGAAAAATGTATTTTTATCCCACTGCGCAAATATATCCGAAAGAATGACCGACAGATTATTTGCGGTCAGAACGTCATGGAATGGTATTTCATCAAAAACAGCTGATATTTGTTCTTTTATTTCTCTTTCGTGGGTGAGATTGTCAAGCCCTAACATATTTATCGTACCGCTGTCTCTTTTTATAAGATTAAGCAGCAGGCGGATAGTTGTAGTTTTTCCGGCACCGTTCTGACCGATAAAGCCCATTATGCTGCCCTTCGGAACATTAAAGCTGATATTATCAAGTACAAAGCCGTCATATTTTTTCGTAACTCCATTTATCTCTATAGCATTTTTAAAATCGCTCATACCTCATTCTCCTTTATATATCATCTCAAGAAGTTCAGCTAATTCCGTATATTCCACTCCGCACTGCTTTGCTTTTTCTGCTGCATTTGTCAGATATTCCTCTATCTGTTTTAGTCCTTCTTCTCTTACAAAATCCTGATTCTGCCGGCTGATAAAGCTTCCCTTTCCGGTAAATGATTCGATAAAGCCGTCTCTTTCAAGCTCTTCATAAGCTCTTTTTGTAGTTATTATACTTATTCTAAGCTGTTTTGCAAGGTTTCTCATAGATGGCAGCGGATCGCCTTCTGTCAGAGTACCGTTCATTATCATTTCTTTTATCTGGGAGCTTATCTGCTCATATATGGGTTTGCCGGCAGAATTACTGATAATAATATCCATAAGTAATCCTCCAAATTGTATATATACATTATATACATTATATGCTATATATATTTTGTTGTCAATGGCTTTTTTTAACTTAAATGAGCAAAAAGTCCCCAATATTTATAATACGTGTGAATGTTGCATAAAATTTCCACCTGCTTTTTTACAAATCTGTCATATATCGTTTTGAATTAAAATAACAAAACCCCCCTTAAATGTAGTATAATAGATAAGATATAATAGGTGAGTTGTATGATATTTATCATATTTGTTTATGTGATATATGATGAAAGTGAGGCTTTTGCTATGAAAAAGGAAAATGTAAATAGCATTTTTACCAGATTCAGGCTAAGAGTGTCTGACAGAATCATAGCATTTATTTTAGCATTAGCATTAGTAATAACTATGGTACCATATAAATCTGTATATGCGAATGACACAGAGTTACAAATTTCTGGAATAGGTATCAATAATAATGTTATGACTGCGCAGAGTGGGGTACAGACCAATTATACAGTTAAATTCTACAAGCTGGTCACAACAGTTAATCAGCTGCAAAATGGGGAATCATCCTATTCCTATAGCTATCAACAGCTTTCCCTTTCCTCTGAATTTGTGCTGCGTGATACTAATGGAAATATTGTATATCTTGAATCTGACGGCAGCATGAGGCTGAATGATGGACAGGTAGTGAATTTCATTGGTAGTAATAATCCTGAGTTATCAAATTACCTGATTTCAAACAATATAACAAGAATTGTGATTCAGCCTGTATGCACAGAATCCAGCGATGGCAATGAAGTCAAGATATTTGAGCAATATGCTTCAAGCACAGGCTACAGCGGTGAAAACAGCCCTATTGACAATAACTATAACCCTACCGGAGACCCTGCAAAAGAGCTTCCTGTTGGTGCAGAGATATATAAGCTTCAGTATGATACTGATGATTCTGGCCATACCATAATGATAAAACAAAGCGATTATAAAGTCAAAGGCTTTAACCTCACGCCAATGGTAGATTTTGATGTAAATGTCCAGTGGCGTGATACAAACGTAGACAGACCTGATAATGAAGACGTGACCTTTACAGTTGAGCGTACTACGGATTCGTCGGCAAATCCTGAGTATACGACTTATACCGCATCAAACACTATAGATGTCGTTGACAGCAACAATGTGACCTACGTTTATAGTGTGCCGGAATTCTCCAGTGATAACCACAAATATACCTACAAGGCAACAGAAAACACTCTTCCAACAGGAGAAAATATTGCGCAGTATTACATTCAGACCATTGATAATAGCAACTTTAAAAACTACAGTCTTAAAGATTTCTCATGTTATATCAACTGGAAGGACGCTGCTTTGTTCGACGTTGACCACATGACCGGACAAGAGGATAAAGCAAAGTTTGCAAAGTTCATCAAGGATAATTTCAAAATGACCGATGAAACCAGCGGCATAGACAATATATTTAAGCTCACTGCCGAACAGGTAGAGACGCTTCCCGATGAGGACAAGGATTACATCAAATCAACATTCAAAATTTTTAAAACACCTCAGGAGCTCTCTGAACTCGGTACTGTTGAACCTAATAAATACACTGCCTGTGAGTTTGGCGCAGAGACTATCAGTCAAGAAAAATATAACAGTCTTTCAGATTACGAAAAGAATTACTGTAAAGTAGTTCCAGACCCTGACACAGGCTCAACAACCATTACCCGTGAAACTATCAGTGCAGATGAATATAACAATCTTTCAAATTCGGATAAACTCAAATGGTCTCTTGATTCTGAAACAGGAAGATACAATTATGTTACAAAATACGTTGATAATTTTGAATATGAACTTCCCGACAGCTACATTGAGTGCAGACAAACTAATGGACAGTATGAAATTGTTGTAAAG
The DNA here is from genome assembly GCA_902767155.1 of uncultured Ruminococcus sp. Lineage (GTDB taxonomy): Bacteria > Bacillota > Clostridia > Oscillospirales > Acutalibacteraceae > UBA1213. The sequence continues at coordinate 3,282 of CACXGC010000094.1, forward strand.
AACCTTTTTGAGATCACCTCAGACGGTACAGCAAAGGTTTATGCTCTCCAGCCGAAGCAGACAGAAATCGATAAAACAGCTGTTGACAGTACACAGACTGACGACGGTGATAAATACCGTATATCTTCCGTTAATAACGGCGTGCGTTCAAACATTGTAGACAAAACATACGACGGCGGTGAAATGAATCTTGTGCTTACTGGTTCTACCGAATTTGAAGGTAAGCTGGTATGGAAGGATGATGATCCGGAAAAGAAAGCAGCCAGAGAGGCAGCAGTTACAAACGGAACAGCAGGTACATTCATACTCTATCGTTATGTAGAAGGCCAGCCTTCAATGGTGTCGCAGGTTGGCAGATGGAATATCAAAGAATACGATGATAACGGCGTAAAAAAGTACAGATACGAGTACACATACATTGGTGAGAACGGTCAAACAGTAACCGCTTACAACCTTGATAAATACGACAACAACGGTGCAAGGTATTTTTACTTTGCAAAGGAAAATATAGCACTGGAAGATTACGGCGTTTACTACAGCGATTACAGCGAAAATGTTTTTCCGTTTGTTAGTCCTGATAACGGAAATTATAACGGTTCTGCCGTTTTTCCAAACGGCGCAACAGTAACAAACTCTCTTTCTGCACAGGTTCAGTTTGTTGTAGACGCAGAGTGGATCGCTGCCGATCTTCAGGGTGGTACAGGAGGCATTACCTATAAGCTTCAGCGCTATAACAGCACAACCGGACGATGGGAATATGTAAAAGATTCCAGTAACCAGGATGTTGAAGTAAATCTTAATGGCTTCTCCGCAGAGGTTATGGAGAAGTATCAAATGCTTGACCCATTAGATAAGTATGACACAGAAGGTAACAAGTATTCTTACAGGTTTGTTCAGACTGATGTTAACAGAACAGACAGAACTGACAATGGTACTGCACAGCATGGAACTCCAACAGATTTGACGTTTGCAGTAGATGCAAACAACAAGATTATCGTTGAGAATTATACTGTAGGAAGCACCACAAGAAAACGTATAAAGCTTGATGGGGAAGACAATACCACAAAAGCAAAGCGCATAACCATTGGAAGCCATCAGTTTGACGTTCAGGTTTTTGAAGAGAGTAAAACTCTATCCGACGGCACAACTGTCCCTGTATACAAGTACGAGTATCGTCTTGTTGGCGACGCTCAGATTATCATTGATAAAGACTGGAATCCTGTTCCTATCAGTCAGCTTGTAGCTGCATATAATTCAGTAATTACTATGCAGCTACAGATATATGACTACAACACGGGTGTGTATAAGCCATATAATGCGGCCAACGGCAACCCTGGTGGTATTCAGTATACAACCGGTGAAATGGAAAACGGTGTGCTTAAAGTATTCACTACCGGAACGGATGAAAACGGAAAAAACGGACAGTTCACTGTTTCAAGAGCCACAAGCGTTGACGGTGACAAATTTGCCGTAAAGCTCCTTAACGTGCCCATGTATGATGAATACGGCCGTGTTAATAAATATAATATCAAGGAAATAACCGATGCCCCTGGTTCTCCCATATATTCTGCTTCAAAAAGCGGCGATGTTGACATATTCATCGCAAACAACGTTTTCGGCGACGGCGGCGAGCGCATTGAGTTTGAAAAGGTATGGATGGATGACGGTGAATCCGAGTACAAGGCAAATGTAAATGTTGAGATGTCTGCCAGAGCAATGCCGCTGCCTATTCAGACACAACCGGAAGCAACTTGGGACGGTTGGGAAAACTGTGCAACAGAACAAGAAGTTGAGGCGTACAAAAATGCACAAACTAACAGGCAGAAAATGATGTCTGCTCCTGCCGGAAATACATTCAATGTTGTTATTCCCAA
>CACXGC010000095.1 GCA_902767155.1 uncultured Ruminococcus sp.
CCGTCCGCCCCGATGATGAGGGGCAATGGGCCGCAACCTTTACCGGACTGAACAAGTATGACCGGGGGCATGAGATCGTCTACTCCGAGAAAGAGTATATTCAGAACGGCGGAAACCCTTGAAAAATAAGGATTTCCGCCGCTTTTCTATGTCCGTTTGTCGCTTATTTGTCGCTTAAATCTACAAGAAGATACTAAACGCTATAACATAATATCCCAAAATGCGCTAATCTGTTGTGCCTGTCAGTTCTGCTCCAAACAGGTCAAATAGGCTCATTTGTCCGCTTTCTTTCATTTTTGTTTCGTATTTCAAGCGTACCTCTTGCATAAAATCATCAACTGCATCCGGGTGATTCTTAAGAAACCACTCAATGTGATTTCTGATATATTCTTCACGAATTTTCGGGTCATTCAAGTCATTGGGAACTCGTTTCATTCTTTCATCTATACTATCGAATCCCTTGAATTCTTCTGCAAGGCGTTCTTGTGTCATTTCTATATATTCAGGGTTTATATCCACGCCTATTCCATTTCTATTTGTTTGTTGGCAAACCCTTAAAGCTGTGCCACTTCCAACGAACGGATCAAGAACAGTATCACCCGGATTTGATGATGCTAAAATCATGCGCTCAAATATTCCCTCCGGCTTTTGTGTCGGGTGTTGTTTACGATTTCTATTACAGTAGTGCATATGGGAAAACTCCCACACATTGCCGGGATTAGCCCCGCGCATATTGTTTACAGAACGATAAAACTTTTGCGGAACTCGGATTTCATCCAAATGGAAAACAAATTTTTTTGGATTCTTCGTAAACATCAATATATCATCGTGCCGTGGTGAAAACCCCTTTGTTTTTCCAATGCCTTGTGTGTAAAACCATGTTATCCAAGAATTAAATGTAAATCCTAATTCTTGTTCTAAGATAGTATAGACATATGAAATGTAGCGCATTCCCATAAAAACATATATTGTTCCATTGTCAGTGAGAACACGTTTTGCCTCTGTCAGCCATTGACGCGAAAAATCAAGATATTCCTCAAATTCAAGTTTGTCCTGATTATTACCATAGTTTTTATTCAGATTATAAGGCGGGTCTGTGGCAATCAGATGAACGCTCTTGTCAGGGAGCTTTTTCATTTCTTCAATGGCATCACCGCAAATTGCTTTTATCACTTTATCCATTGATTTTTTGTAGCCTCTCTGTAAAAATCATCAAAGGTTCTGCGCGAACTATGCAGATACTTTTGGTCAAGTAATTGGCACATTTCCCAAGTTGTTCTGTACTGGTAAGTCACATAATGAATATCTTTGATTTGAATTTGTCCTGTCCCAAGTGCAGGATTATAGTTTATATCAGCGTCACTAATGAACTTTAGATCATAGGCGTTATAATCGACAACTTCCATAATACCGTCAACAAGCCCCGTTTCTTTATTTCTTTCTGAATAAACACGGTGCTTAATTGAAAGAATGATAAACATAAAATCAGGGTCTTTCACATAGGCCGTTCTGATTCTTGAAAAAGATGTAATATTGGGGCCTTTCCCGCTGTTCGGAATATCATTTGCGGTAGCCTTTACATCAACATTCCCGGTCAAAACGGAACGCCCTTTTCTGAATTGTAGAATAATATCAGCCATTCCAAGACGTTCTTGTGCTTCAACGTTGATTAGCTGATATTCATTGTTCATATCGTCTCGAATGCCTGCAAATACTTCACCTGCCCATGCTTCAATCATAGGGCCTGCTATTTTATTGATGTTTTCAAGTGGCAATCCCATTCGCAGATTTGTATTGATAATAATCTTGTCGTCGTTTGCAGACCTACGCGAATCTAAAATAGCCGTAATCTGCCGAATAACAAAAGCAGAATCTTCACGATATGTCGGGGACTCCTGTGGAATCTTGAAAACTAAATCTTCATATCTCATTGCAAACATCCTTTCTATCACTGGTTAGTTCTACTATGTCGTCAAGGCCGCATTCCATAACGGCGGCGATTCTTGCTAATGTGTCCATTGACACAGTTTCATTCTTACCCATTTTGGCAAGTACGTTTGTGCTAATACCCGCTGCTTTTCGCATTTCCGTTTTCGTCATGCCCTTATCAATCAATAATTTCCATAGTCTGTTATAAGAAACCGCCATTGTGTCACCCTCCCGGAACTCACAAAAAGACACGGTACAGTATAGCACAACGGCGGCTAAATGACAATATTATGTTGTCAAAGCGTGATATTCTATTTTGCTTCATTGCTTCTTACAGTATAGCGTCAGATCGCTTTTGTAGCCCTCGAAAACGTCCACGCGGACAATATTATATTTCACGCCTTTATACAGTATCACGTTTTCGGTCGTTATGTCCGTGCGGTAATTGATAACAAACATGACTTCTTCCGTGACCTGCGTCGTCACTTTGTAAATCTCATTCCCGGAAAGCTGCC
>CACXGC010000096.1 GCA_902767155.1 uncultured Ruminococcus sp.
CACACGGGGATAGCTCGTTGATACTGTACGGGTTGCCGTACTTGAGCGAGAAGCCCCCACCTCTATAGGTGGGGGAGTATGTCACTTGAAAGGAAAGATTTATATGTCAGAAGAAAAAGAAAAAAGTGTGTCGGCACAGTTGAAAGAAAAACTTTTCCGCAATAAGAAAAACGGCTGTCTCCGCATAGATGAAAGCGAAATGGAAAAGGCTGATGAATTCTGTGTCGAATACATGAATTTTCTTGATAATGCAAAAATTGAACGTGAGGCTGTTGACTATGCTGTAACTGCCGCAGAAAATGCCGGATTTACTGCTTTCGACCCTGCAAAGACCTATTCGGCAGGCGACAAGATATATGTCAATAATCGTAATAAGGCTATTATGCTTGCTGTTATCGGAAAGAACGGCACACATAACGGTGTTCGTCTTGGAATTGCACATATTGACTCTCCACGTCTTGATCTGAAACCGGTTCCTATGTACGAGGCAAATAATCTTGCAATGTTCAAAACCCATTATTACGGAGGTATAAAAAAATATCAGTGGCCTACTATACCTCTTGCACTTCATGGAGTTATTGCGCTCAAAGACGGTACAAGTGTAACCGTTTCATTAGGTGACAATGACAGTGACCCATGTTTTTGTGTTACAGATCTTCTTCCGCATCTTGCTGTTGAGCAGATGTCACAGGTAATGACAAAAGCTTTCAACGGGGAACATCTCAATGTTCTTATCGGCAGCCGTCCATTCAATAAAGATGAGGAAAGCGAAGGTGTAAAGCTCAACATAATGAATATTCTTTTTGAGCGTTACGGCATAACAGAAGACGATTTTCTTTCCGCTGACCTTGCTATGGTACCTGCTTTCAAGGCAAGAGAACTTGGTTTTGACAGAAGTATGATCGGTGCATACGGTCATGATGACAAAGTGTGTGCATATCCGGCACTTATGGCGGCAATTGATACAGATGTTCCTGAAAGTACGGTTATAACTGTTCTTACAGACCGTGAAGAGATTGGCAGTGACGGAAATACCGGCATGAAATCTACGTATATGTTTGACTTTATCGCAGATCTTGCTGCTGCGGAAGGCGAGGAAGTACGTCATGTGATGGCAAAAAGTACTTGTCTTTCTGCTGATGTCAATGCAGCTTTTGATCCGACATATTCGTCAGCATTTGAAGCTAATAACTCCTGTTATATAAACTGTGGTGCAGTTATAACAAAGTACACAGGAAGCGGCGGCAAGTATTCAACCTCAGACGCTTCTGCCGAATATATGGCATCTGTGCGTAAAATTCTTGACGATGCCAATGTACTCTGGCAGACAGGAGAACTTGGAAAAGTAGACGGCGGCGGCGGCGGAACTATAGCAAAATTTGTTGCAAATCTTAATGCAGATGTAGTAGACCTTGGTGTGCCTGTGCTTTCAATGCACGCACCGATGGAAGTAGTTTCAAAGCTTGATGTTTATATGACATATCGTGCATTATATGAATTCTACAATGCGTGAATAAATTGACTCTCCGACTGTATGAAGATACGGCGGAGAGTTTTTTTGTTTGCATAAAAAACCGATATTGCGGCACGAGCCGAAGCCCATACCGCAACACCGGAAAAAGGAGTCATCAAAACATGAAGAAAAACGCTTAATAAAATTATTTGCCAAGGAAAGCAGCACCGATAACGCCGGCATCATTGCCAAGTTTAGCAATACATACTTTTGTCTGATGTTCGTTGTGCTTTGTATAGCGGTCACGTTCAATAATTTTCATGAGAGGCTCAAGGATATAGTCGCCTTCTTTGCTGATACCGCCGCCAATGCAGAGGATTTCAGGCTGGAACATATTGATGATATTTACAAGACCGCATCCAAGATAATCTATGTACATATCTATTACGGATTTAGCGAGAGGACAGCCTTTTTTAGCAGCATCGAAAGCTGTTTTGCCGTCGATTTTGCTGAGGTCGCCGCCGATCATCTGATATATAGGATACTGTGGAGCCTGCTGTATAGAGCAAGCTTCTCTTGTCATATTGATAAGACCGGTAGCAGATGAATAAGCTTCCCAGCAGCCTCTTCTTCCGCAGGTACAGAGACGACCGTTATGCTGGATTACAGTATGTCCTACTTCTGCGCCGGCATAGTTAGAGCCGCTGTAGATCATACCGTCTATAATAATACCGCCGCCAACGCCGGTTCCGAGTGTTATCATGATAGAGTCGTTAGCATCTTTTGCAGCGCCTACACAATATTCACCGTATGCTGCCGCATTAGCATCGTTTTCTACATAAACTTTAACGCCAAGACGTTCTTCCATCATTTTTACGATTTCCCAATTATGGAAACCGAAATTGTTTGCGAATTCGATAACGCCTGTTTCGCTGTTTACAGCACCCGGAGCACCGATTCCGACATACTGTACATCAGCAGTAGTGAGGTTCAGATTCTGAAGTGCAGATTTAGCAACAGCAGCCATATCATCGCTGATAGCTTCCATTGTACGCGGAACACTTGTTTTACAGCTTGCTTTCACAAGGATTTTACCATCTTCATCTACCACACCGGCAACAATATTTGTGCCGCCGAGGTCAATTCCCAAATAGTACATAATTTATGCCTCCAATACAAAAAGTTTTCTATTGGTATTATAACATATAGTCGAAATTAATAAAAGAAAAATCTGAAAATATTTTATTTTTATCACTTTGACCAATCTTTTGACTGCTTTCATGGTAATTTTAACTAATTCTTTTTAATTGCGAATCACGGGGAGCAGATATTTAGTTGTGCGAAATATGCTGACATATAAAAAATTCCGCAGCAACCATGAAGTCACTGCGGATTTTCTTTGCGTCATTGCCGGAGAAATCAGAATGTTACAGATTTACCTTCTTCAACACCGTTTACAACGTAGTATGCTATATTGTTTTCAGGCTGAACGTAAACATCAAGAGTTTTAACGTTTTCCTTACCGCCTTCTACCTCGAAGATATTGTCAACAATAGAGCGAACTTTAGTATTCTTACCCTGGAATTCGATTGTGCACTTGATTACAGGTTCTTCTGCCTTAGCAGCTTTCTTTGCAGTTGTTTTCTTTGCAACGGTTTCTGTCTTAGCAGCTTCTTCTTTAACTTCTGCTGCTTTCTCCTCTACAGCCTTAACTTCTTCAACTTTTGCCTCTTCAGTTTTTGCAGTCTTCTTCTTAGTTGCCATGTTAGTCTGCCCTCTTTCTTCATTGTTATTAGTTACACATTTCTCCGTACCATCTCGGTACTGATAAGATTATAACTAACTTTTTTTCGTTTGTCAAACATTCTGAGGAAATTTTGTGCAAAATTAAAATTTATTATATGATAAGCCAAATAATTGGCTTTTTCATGCAGAGGAATTAGTAAAAATTTAGCATTCGGAGGCGTATTTTTCAGGTGCATTGTGGAAAACATATTTCTGTTCCCATTCTTCGTTTTGCTGACCGGTGCAAAGAATGTACATATCGTCTGCGATTTCCAGAATCAGATCTGAAAGTTCGAGATCTTTTTTCCATTTTTCCTCGATTGCGTCATAGCCTGTCAGTGCGCCAAGTATATTTCCTGTGACAGCGCCGGTAGAATCACTGTCTCCCTTATGATTTACGGAGACGATGATTGCTTTTGAAATATCGTTCTGATATTTCAGGCAGCAGTACAAAGCAATGGTCAGTGTTTCCTGACCGACCCAGCCTTGACCGAGTTCATGGATATTTTCGAGGTCAGTTTTATCATTTTCAGACAGACTTATGGCGAGGTCAATCTGTTCACACAGGTAATCAAGACCTTCTTCATCAGGGAAAACTTCACAGAGGTCGTTTTTAGCTTTGAGTACAATTTCTTTGAGCGAGAGTTCTTCTTTTGGAAAAACAATACGGTGAACTATATCTGCAAGAACTGCTGCCGGAAGATATCCGAGCGGATGGGAGTGAGTGATAGCTGCTGATTCTGCTGCTTCTGTGACTATGTTTTCGATAGGAGCATCGGGGTGTTTCAGTCCTACCGGCGCAACACGCATAATACCGCCGCAGCCACAGCTGTTATTAATCTTGTCAGCAATAAAGTCCTCGACTTTCTCGTGAGAAATACGGTATTCAAGTGCGTTCAGGCAAGTATTTCCGGGAGCACGTGGACTAAACAGTCCGGGAACATCAAACAGCCATGAAATATGTTTTTGTATTTTGCGGCTTTCCTTGAAATTATAATATTGAGTTGTAAGCCAGTCAAAGTAAGCAAGTTCTATACCGTTTCTTGCGTTGCTGTATGGATCACCGGCACTGTCAGCAAGAATACCGTTTGCAGTGAAAAGCGTCATTTGAGTATCATCAGAAATGATTGCTTTTCCGTTTCTGTACTCATATGAAGTAATTCCGTCCTTGCCGTATTTTGAAAAAATATAATTTTCCTGTTTGAATTCCACTGCATAGCCAAGAGCATCTCCAACTGCACCGGCAAAAAGTGAACCCCTGATCTTGTCTTTTAAATCTGCCATGTTTAAATCCTCATTTCGTATATTTTTTCTATGCCGGATAAAAGAAAACCGGCGGCAATATACCGCCGGCTAAAATTAATCAACCCTTTACTGCACCTGCTGCTACACCCTTGATTATATACTTCTGACAAGACAGATAGAATATAACCACAGGGATAATGCTGAGCAAGAGCAGAGCCATTACTGCACCGAGATCGATCGTTCCGTAACTTCCTTTAAGATACTGAACGTGTATCGGAATGGTACGATATTTTTCGTTGTCGAGAACAAGTGAAGGCAGGAGATAGTCGTTCCATATCCACATTATCTCAAGTATGCTTACAGAGATGATAGTGGGACGAAGCATAGGAAGAACTACTATGAAATATGTTTTTACAGGACCGCAGCCGTCAATAGCAGCGGCTTCTTCGATTTCAATCGGAATTGATTTTACAAATCCGACAAACATGAAAATTGCAAGACCTGCACCGAATCCAAGGTAAATGATTGGTATAGTCCAAGGTGTATCAAGATGGAGCTTGTTTGCTGTCTGTGACAATGTGAACTGAACCATCTGGAAAGGTACAACCATTGAGAATACGCAGAGGAAGTAAATTATCTTGCAGAAGATAGAATTAACTCTTGCGATATACCATGCAGCCATAGTTGTGCAGAAGATTATGAGGAATGTGGAAAGCAGTGTTATAACGAGACTGTAGACAACGCATTTCCAGAATTCATAGTTACCGATGCTCATACCATTGGCAAAGTTATCAAAGCCGGCCCACATATTGGGGAATTCATCGGTATTGAAAGGCAGAGCAAATGTTTGAGTTTTTACATAAGTTGAGGTTTTGAAGGAGTTCATAAGAACAGCGAAAACCGGAAAGACATAAACTATACTTATGACAGAAAAGAGGACAGTAAGTGCGACATAATCTTTCTTAAGTTTAGTTTTTTTAGCTTTTTTCATAGTTTTGGGATCAACTCCCGCAGTTGTTGCAGGTGTTGTTTTCTTAACATCAGCCATTTACTGCTGCACCTCCCTCTTACGTGTAATTCCAAGTTGTGCAAGTCCCAAAGCTGCAACGAGGATAAAGAACAGAACGCCTTTTGCTTGTGCAACACCGGGTGTATTTTTGAATGTATGCACGATATTAAGTGCAAGCAATTCGCTTTGGCTGACAACAGCGCCGTCAGCGATCTCTTTTGGCAGACCGTTTGTAAGTGCGAGGTTCTGGTCGAAGAGTTTAAAGCCGTTTGTCAGTGAAAGGAACATACAGATCGTGATAGAAGGCATTACGTTAGGAATGATAACATTCCAGAGTATCTGCCAACCGGTTGCGCCGTCTATTCTTGCAGCTTCGTACAGGTCGCCAGGAATCGCATTAAGTCCTGCAATATAGATTATCATCATGTAGCCTATCTGCTGCCAGCATACGAGGATTATCAAGCCCCAGAAACCCCAGTTTGGATCGTTCACGATGGAGTTGACCGGAGTATTGACAAGAATACCATCAAAGATCATTGTCCATATGTAACCGAGAACAACGCCGCCGATGAGGTTAGGCATGAAGAATACTGTACGGAAAATGTTGCTGCCTTTCATACTTGAAGTCAGTGCCAATGCAACAGCAAAGGCAAGGATATTAATTATGACAAGGCTTGTTACAGCGAAAAGAGCGGTCAGTCCGAATGAATGAAGGAAGCCTTTATCGTTGAAAACTTTGATATAGTTGCCGACACCGATTGGTTTTACATCATCGAGGGCTCTGAATTCGCAGAAAGACAGGTATATACCCTGAATAAAAGGCCATACGAAACCGATACAGAAAGCGATGGTAACGGGTGCCATAAAGAGCCACCACCATTGTCTCATAGGTTTTCTCAGCGTATAGCCGTTGTTGCCCGCAAAGAGCAGGCGAACTTTTGCTCCGAAAGAATTTGGGTCACTTTTAGCCGGAGCTTTTTTTGAGTTAGAAGCAGCCAAAAAAATCATCTCCTTGATTAAGATAGTTAAAGGGCAGGCGTTCCGCCCGCCCTTTACATTAGGCTATATAACTGATTCGGATAGATTTTTTATCAGCCGTTAACTGCTGCGTACTGGATAGCCCAACCGTCAACGAAAGCTGTCTTAACCTTATCCCAGTTAGCATCTGACTGATCGCTGTTGTAAGCGTTCAAAGCAGATACGAGAGTTGCACGATATTCGTCTACGTTCGGCTGATAGTTTGTAGCCCAGTCCATAACGTAGCAGTTCTTTGCATCGTATTCAGAAGAATTCTTAAGGAATCCGTTTGTAGATTCAGCAGCACTCTTATAAGGCATAACACCGAAGGACTCAACGAGTTTCTTGGAAGCGTCTGCATTAGTTACACACCAAACCATGAAGTCCTGAGTTGCAGCCTGATCGTCAGCAGATACTTTGGCATTTATAGCCCAGCAGTTTTCTGTACCGCAGTTAAGACCAGCATCTTCTTCGCCTTCAACACCGCAGTAGTACGGAATCATTGAAGCGTTTATGCCGGCCTCTTTATATCCTGAATATTCCCAAGATCCCTGAACTGTGAAAGCAGCCTTTTTGTCCTTGAACTGCTGTGAAGCGTCATGTCCGCCGGAAGCGAGTTCGTTCGGCTTAGAAATGCTGTTGTTTATGCAGAGATCATAGAGATTCTTGAAGTTCGGGAGATATTTACCAGAGATAGATTCAGGGGTCTTTGTCCACTTGCTGCCTGCTTCTTTCTCCTCGTAGAAGTATTCAAGGTTAGCCATATGACATGTGAAGCGCCATGAAGAAGAAGGATCCATGTCACATGAAGTGAATGCATCGAAACCGAGTTCAGCTGCACGGCTGTGGATATCTTCAACAACTGTCTTAAGTGTGTCAAAGTTTTTGATTTCGTCAAGGCTATGATTTGCCTGAGTAAGGAGGTCAGTATTTACGATAATGCCGTATGCCTCGTAGCAATAACCGATAGAAACGAGTTTGCCGTCATCGCCATAGAGGTTATATGCGTCTGTTGTAAGTTCATCAGCAATTTTTGAACCTCTCAGGTCAGCAGCATAGCTTCCCCATTTAGCAGCCTTTTCAGGGTTGCCGATAACGAACATTGTCGGGGGCTCATTTTTGCCAAGTTCTGATGTAAGCTGATCTTCGTATGTACCTGATGCAGCAGTTACTACTTTTACAGGAACCTTAGTTTGTTCGGTGTAGGTTTTAGCGATTTCCTGAAGAACAGCATCTGATTCAGGTTTAAAGTTCAGCCAGTAAACACGACCCTTGCTTGCATCGCCGCCGTCACCAACTTTAGATTCAGGGGCAGTGTCAGCTTTTGATTCTGTTGATGTGCTTCCGCCGCCGCTATTGCTGGTTTTGCTGCCACTGTCGTCACTACATGCAGCGAGTGCACCGGCAGCCATAATACCTGCCATTGACAAAGCGATGACTTTCTTTAAGTTTTTCATTTTGGATACAGCTCCTTTGATAAAAATATTAAGAATTTCTGTCACAGAAAAATTATACAAAAAATATCCGTACCTGCGACAAGATTCTATGAACATAATACCATCATTTTTTATATTAATCAATAGCTTTTGTAAAATTTTTTAAAAATTTTATTACATCTTTAACATATTTTTATTCTAAAGCGACAAGAAGACTCCGACCTCTATAGGTCGGGGATGAATTGCCGGTCAGCCGTAAGGCTGACTTATTATTTGTTGACATAAAAAATAAAG
>CACXGC010000097.1 GCA_902767155.1 uncultured Ruminococcus sp.
GCGGATAAAGAGCGTAGTTCTGGAACACCATCGCGATATCTCTGTCCTTAGGAGAAACATCATTTGCACGGACATCGCCAATGTACAGATCGCCCTGAGAGATGTCTTCAAGACCAGCGATCATACGAAGAGTCGTAGATTTACCACATCCTGAAGGACCTACGAAGATAACAAATTCTTTATCTTCGATTTCAAGGTTGAAGTCTTTTACTGCTACAACGTTGCCGTCATAGATCTTGTAAACATTCTTCAAAGATACACTTGCCATAATTAGCCTCCTGAGTTCACCGACGTATGAATATATGCAATAAACTGAATTTCGATCGTTTTTGCACATATTCTGCCAGCTAAATTTTTAATACAAAATTTAACATATTTACTATAACAGATTTTTCGAAAAAATGAAATACTTTTTTTTACTAAATTATTCTCTTTGTCTTTATATACAATTTACATAATACAAAAAAAAAAGCCTATTTTTGGGTATATTGTATACAAAAATAACAGTTATAATCCATGTTTTCGACTCATGATGTCTTTTATTTCAGTTTCCGAAAGTTCCCTGCATTCACCAGGAAGAAGTGAAGAATCGAGATTTACTTCACCAATACGAAGGCGTTTAAGTTTTACTACTTCTGCACCAACAGCATGAAACATTTTTTTGACTTGATGGAATTTTCCTTCACATATCTCAACAAGTGCAGTATTCGTGTCAATGATTTTCATTTCGGCAGGCAAAAAATCAATTTCTCCGCATCGGATACCGCGAGAAAACAGAATTACATCATCATGAGTAAGTTTTCTGTCGCAAACTGCCTGATAAAGTTTATAAACATGACTTTTAGGAGAGAGCATTTTATGAGCGAGTTCTCCGTCATCTGTTATAAGTATAAAACCCTCTGTATCTTTGTCGAGTCTTCCGGCGGGAAAAAGACCGCTGCGCTTAAGTTCATACGGCAAAAGATCAATAACTGTCGGTATCCGTGTATCACGACTTGCTGAAAGAACACCTGAAGGCTTGTTCATCATGATATATAGATTTTTTTTAAAATTGACACGAACGCCGTCTACGATTATATTTGAATTAACAGGGTCGAATTTTTCATCAGGTTTTTTTACGATAACACCATTTACAGTAATAAGTCCTTTTCTTATCAATGATTTTGTTTCGCTGCGTGCAGCTATATTTTGAGATGAGAGTATTTTATCAATTCTTTGTTTTTCCATAATTTACCTCCTACGAAATATAGGATTATTATACCACAAAAAATGCCGAATGTAACCATTTTTTTATTTGCGGCATAATATTAAACAGGAGGGATTAGTTGTGGAGAATATTATCTATGTGATTGAATCGGGAGACACACTATCAAAGATAGCACAAAAATTTAATATTGATATGAATATAATTGCAAGGTATAACGGTATTTCCAATATGGATAATATTGAAGCCGGACATATTTTAAGAATACCACAAAATTATGATGAGAATGTATATGTTATACGATCAGGAGACACATTATTTGGAATTGCAAAGCGTTATTGTACAACTGTTGAAGAACTTGTTCGTTTGAATGATATAAGTGATCCGAATGTTATAACTGCAGGAGAATCTATAAAATTACCAAACAGCAGTTGTGCAAATATTCATATTGTAAAAGAAGGCGATACCCTTTATAGTATTGCAAAGATGCATAATACCATTCCGGAGATTATTGCTGATATTAATGAAATAGAAGATCAGGATAATCTTACTGTAGGTCAGATTCTTCTAATTAGTGATGAAGAAACTGAGCCGGACAAGTATATGGTTCGTAAAGGTGATAAATTGTGGAAGATAGCAGAGAGGTTCAATGTTCCTGTAACAGAGCTTATCAATCTCAATAAGTTGTGTGATCCTGATAAACTTAAAGAAGGACAAATCATAGTGATCCGAATTTTATAATTTTTTTTGAAAAAAATAGCATTGTCACATAAAATATAATGCATATAGTTAGTTTTGTCAAAAGTGTCGGAAAGGCAGGAAAACTTTCCGGCATTATTTTTATAAGAAGGCAAGGAATAACCGTAAAAAGCAGCGGACGAAAAATAGAGTCATATAAATTTATTTTGATTTGTGTCACTTTTATAAGTCGTGCTATGCTAAGAGTAGTGTTAAGCAGTTCACTGAATATAATAACAACAATTACGCCATATGTTCCGAAAATCGGAAGAAGAAAATATGTCATCAAAACACGGATTATTGAATCTATTACATTACATATCAGATAGCTTGTCTGTTCGTTAAGTCCCTTCAACATACCGTCAACACATGAATCAAGATACATAAGGGGGATAACAGGAGATAGTGCCGCAATATAAAATCCGGCTTTTCTGTTATTGTAAAGTGTAAGTCCGATATCACCGGCAAAGAAAATAAAGAAAATCATTACCGGAATAGAGTATTGTAAAGTAGAAATAAACATTTTTTGAGCCATATGCTTAATACTGCGCTTATGTTTAAGTATAGCAGACTGAGACATTTCGGTTATAATTAGAGAAGCAAATGGAATTATAAGAACTGATGGAAATACGATTACAGGCAATGCCATTCCATTTATAATACCGTATTCACTGAGAGCGGAAGAAGAATTTGCACCATATTTAACAAGTCCGGCAGGTATAAGTATATTTTCTATAGCGGAAAGACCACTGCGAAGTCCGGAACTTGCAGTGCAAGGTATAGCTATGGGCAATGCATCTTTCAAGAGATGTGGCACTTTTTCGCTGTTTTTATGAAGTTTATATTTGTCAAATATATATAATGCCAGCGAATATAAGAAAGAAATCACTTCCGCTGATGTTGTACCTATTACAGCTGCACAGCAAGCCTGTTCAGTAGTTTTAGGTACAAAAAATGCAAAAATAAAAATACAAGTACCTATCTCCGTAATTTGTTCAAGTAATTGTTCTACAGCCGTTCTTATCATTTTCCTTCCGGCAGAAAAATACCCTCTAAGCACAGCAGAAAAAGACATGAATGGCAGACTTGGTGCAAGCAGTTTCAAGGGAAGTGATGCACGATTTTCATGAAGGAAACGTAAGGCGAGAACATCAGAAAAAATATACATTATTGCTCCAAGAGTTGTGCTTAAAGTAATAGCAAATAAAAGACATTTTTCAGTTATATATATTGCCTTTTGTGGATATTCTTTAGCTAACATATCGCCGGCAAGTCTCGTTACAGTAATAGTAAGTCCTGATGTACAGATGAGTGCAAAAAAAGCGTAAACAGTAAGTATCAGCTGATAAAGACCAATGCCTTCAGTACCTATTGATTCGGAAAGATACACACGGAATATCATAGATATACTGCGTATGATAAGTGCTGATACTGCCATTACTGCACCGTTTTTCAGAAATAATTTTTTTCTCATACAATGCCGCCTTTTGTTTTGTATTATTATAAAGATTAATAAAAAATCGAATTCGTTTATGTTTATAAAATCAAATCAGACGATTTTGTAAATAAAACTTGATAGTGACAAATTCATACTGTGCTTGACTTAATGGTGAATTTAGTTTAGAATAAAACCGACACTATATGGATGAAAGGATGGTAAAATTGTTTAGATTAAGGGGTTTTTTGAAAAATTACATTTTCCAGCTTACTATAGGTCCTGTTTGTAAGCTGATCGAAGCGATTCTTGAGCTTATGATACCTCTTGTAACAGCGGATATAATTGATGTAGGAGTGAGAAATCATGACATAGGATATGTTTTAAGTCGTGGAGGGCTTATGGTTCTCATGGGTGCATTAGGTCTTGGATTTGCTTTAGTGTGTCAGAAATCCGCTTCTATTGCTTCTCAGGGATTCGGAACCCAGCTGAGAAATGCACTGTTTCGTCATATAAACACATTTTCACACTCAGAGCTCGACAAGATAGGTACACCTTCACTTATAACAAGAATGACAAATGATATAAATCAGTTGCAGCTTGCTGTAGCAATGTTAATACGGCTTGTTATACGTGCACCGTTTCTTGTAATAGGTGCAATGGTTATGGCAGTTATGATAGATATCAGAATGTCATTGATATTTTTTATAGCTTCACCAATCATTGCACTGGTTTTGTATATTGTTATGCATAAATCGGTGCCGTATTTTAAAGCCATGCAAAAGAATCTTGATGGTGTTTCATTAATATCAAGAGAAAATCTTTCCGGTAATAGAGTAATTCGTGCATTTGATAAACAGGACAGTGAGCAAAAACGATTTGATAACAAAAACAGCGAGTTAGCTGAAACAGCTATTAGTGTTGGCAGAATATCAGCCTTGTTGAATCCGCTTACATACATAATCGCTCAGGGAGCAATAATTGCTATAGTTTGGTTTGGTGCGTTATATGTTAATATAGGAGAACTCCAAACCGGTCAGATAATTGCTCTTGTAAATTATATGACACAGATACTGCTTACAATGATAGTTGTTTCAAATCTTGTAGTTATTTTCACTAAAGCATCAGCATCTGCTGCAAGAGTTAATGAACTTTTTGATATGAAACCGACTGTTACAGAAGAAACAAAAGAGCTTATTGCTGTTGACGATTTTGCTCCGGCAATAGAATTCAGAAATGTTTCTTTTGGATATGCCAATAACGGCTATGCTCTGAAAAATATTTCATTTAAGGCAGAAAGAGGTATAACTGTTGGAATTATTGGCGGTACAGGTTCGGGAAAATCGACACTTGTAAACCTGATACCGAGATTTTATGATGCGAATGAAGGCAATATTATTGTTTTTGGAAATGATGTCAAAAAGTATTCATTTTCACAACTTAGAGGATTTATGGGAATAGTGCCTCAAAAGGCTTCGCTTTTC
The DNA here is from genome assembly GCA_902767155.1 of uncultured Ruminococcus sp. Classification (GTDB taxonomy): domain Bacteria; phylum Bacillota; class Clostridia; order Oscillospirales; family Acutalibacteraceae; genus UBA1213. The sequence goes on from CACXGC010000097.1 coordinate 4,862, forward strand.
AGCGGAACTATACGTGACAACCTATGCTGGAATAAGAAAGATGCAAGTGATGAGGAAATCGAAAAGGCTTTGAAAATATCACAGTCATACGAATTTGTTGAAAAGATGCCTGAAAAGACAGAAAGAATTGTCTCGGCCGGAGGAAAAAATCTTTCCGGCGGTCAGCGACAGCGTCTTACAATTGCGAGAGCACTTGTTGGTGCACCAGAAATAATTATACTTGATGACAGTGCAAGTGCATTGGATTTTGCGACAGATGCAGCACTTCGTAAAGCTTTAAAAGAAGAAACTGCCGGAATGACTGTTTTTATGGTGTCACAGCGTGTAGGAACGGTGCGTTATGCAGATAAAATACTTGTTTTGGATAATGGAGAGCTTGTTGGGGAAGGTACGCACAAAGAATTGGTAAAAAAATGTCCTCTGTATCGAGAGATTTGTTTGTCACAGCTTAGAGAAGAGGAGGTAGATTGTTGATGGCTGAGAAAAATACAAATACCAAAGCAACTGTTAAACGTATTCTTGGCTATGCTGCACCGTATCGCAGTAAAATAGCACTTGCATTGCTGTTTGCAGTATTGTATGTAGGACTTAATCTTACTGCTCCTGTTCTTGTCGGGTATGCTATCGACAATGCTGTGAAAGAAGGAGAAGTACATTTCAACTCGATAATTAATCTTTTGATGTTTGTAGGTGTAACAGTAGTTTGTTCATCTTTTTTTCAGTGGCTTATGAATTTATGCACAAACAGTGTAGCATATTTTACTATGCGTGACCTTCGCCGTGATATTTATAGAAAATTTAATTCTGTTCCGCTGAAATATATAGACGGGCATCCTCATGGCGACTTGATAAGCCGCATAATAAATGATGTGGACAGTGTGGGAGATGGTCTTCAGCAGGGTATAACACAATTATTTTCCGGTGTTGTTATGATAATATGCACACTTGGTTTTATGATATTCCTTAATGTGTATATTGCGCTTGTAGTAGTTATTATAACGCCTCTGTCTATGTTTGTTGCTGCGTTTATCACGAGAATTTCTCAAAAAATGTTTCGAGAGCAGTCTAAGACACAAGGAGAAATCAGTGCGTATATAGAAGAATATATAGGCGGTCAAAAAATTGTTAAAGCTTTTGGTTATGAGGAACACTCTGTTGAAAATTTTGAGGAAATAAACGAACGTCTTAGAGTGTGTGGACAAAAATCTCAGTTTTATTCATCATTGGCAAATCCCAGCACAAGGTTTGTCAATGGTCTTGTAACAGCAGCAGTATGTGCTGTTGGTGCAGTAAGTGTTATCAATGGAAATCTTTCCGTTGGACAGATAGCAACATTTATTACATATGCAAATCAGTATACAAAGCCGTTTAATGAGGTTACAGGAGTTATTCCTCAACTTCAATCAGCGTTGGCAGGAGCTGACAGAGTTTTTGACATGCTTGATGAAGAAGATCAGAAACCTGATTTGCCTGACGCTTATGATCTCAAAGAATGCAGCGGAAAAATTGATATTGAAAACGTAAACTTTTCATATGTTCCCGAAAAGCCACTGATTACAGATTTCAGTCTTCATGTAAAACCCGGTCAGAGAATAGCAATTGTAGGACCTACAGGATGCGGAAAAACAACAATGATAAATCTTCTGATGCGTTTTTATGATATTGACAGCGGAACAATTATGATTGATGATAAAAGTATATACAATCTCACAAGAAGTTCCATGCGTCAGAAATACGGTATGGTTTTGCAGGATAGCTGGCTTTACAATGCATCTATACGTGACAATATAGCTTACGGAAAACCGGATGCAACACCTGACGAAGTGAAGGAAGCAGCTAAGAAGGCATTTATAAATCATTTTATTGAGCGTTTGCCTGATGGTTACGATACAATTATTACAGAAGAAGGTGGAAACCTGTCTCAAGGACAACGCCAACTTATGTGTATTGCAAGGGTTATGCTTTGCCATCCTCCAATGCTTATTCTTGATGAAGCAACAAGTTCAATAGATACACGAACTGAAATACGTATTCAAAAAGCTTTCAATGAGATGATGAAAGGCAGAACAAGTTTTATTGTTGCACATCGTTTGTCAACAATAAAAGAGGCGGATATTATACTTGTAATGAAAGACGGAAATATTATTGAACAGGGAAATCATGAAGAACTTATTTCAAAAGGTGGATTCTATCATAATCTGTACAACAGTCAGTTTCAGAAAACTACAGAGTCTGTGATTATTGCAAAATCATGATGACAGCATGATTAATAGTGAGCTTTGAATAAAACCATTCTGGTTAAGCGTCTTTTATTTACAGCAGTACTTGAATTTTACATAAAAAAGTAATATAATACACCTTGGACGCTTAGAATGTTCAATTACAAGGTAAAAAAGGAGAGGTTTGTATGACAAGAATAGATATTTTTTCTGGTTTCCTTGGAGCAGGAAAAACTACCTTGATAAAAAAACTTATTAAGGAAGGTTATAAAAATGAGCAGATAGTTTTGATTGAAAACGAGTTCGGCGAGATTGGTATAGACGGCGGATTTCTGAAAGAGGCAGGAATTCAGATAAACGAGATGAATTCAGGATGTATTTGCTGTTCACTGGTTGGCGATTTCAGAGAAGCTTTGATGAAAGTTCTCGACCAGTATCATCCGGATAGAATTCTTATTGAACCGTCAGGCGTGGGTAAACTTTCTGATGTTATAAATGCTGTCAAGAGTGTTGTAAACGAAGAAGTTGTTCTCAACAGTTTTGTAACAGTAGCTGATGCATCGAAGGTAAAAAGTTATATGAAGAATTTTGGTGAATTCTATAATAACCAGATAGAATTTGCAAGCACGATCATTCTTAGTCGTACACAGAATGTAAGTGATGAAAAACTGTCTAAGGCTATAGAACTTATTAGAGAACACAATACAAAAGCTTCCATCGTTACTACACCTTGGGATAATCTTACCGGAGAACAGATCCTTTCTGCAACTGATGGAAAGGCGTTACTTACGGTTGACGATGTACTTCCGGAAGATAAACATCATCACGAAGATGGGGAAGAGTGTCATTGTGATGAACATGAGCATCATCACCACCATGAAGAGGATGAAGAGTGTCATCATCACGACCACGAACATCACCATCATGAGGACGGCGAAGAATGTCATCATCACGACCACGAACATCACCATCATGAGGACGGTGAAGAATGTCATCACCATGACCATGAACATCATCATCACCATCATGCCGATGAAGTATTTACAAGTTGGGGAGTTGAGACCGCAAAAAAATTCACGGTAGACGAGATTAAAGCTATTCTGGACGCTTTGAATGACAGTGAAAAATACGGTTCGGTTCTTCGTGCAAAAGGTATAGTACCGGCACAGGACGGAACATGGATTCATTATGATTTTGTGCCGGAAGAAACTGATGTAAGAACAGGAGCAGCTGATTATACAGGAAGAATTTGTGTTATAGGCTCTAAACTTAAGGAAGAAGAGTTGAAAAAGCTTTTCGGTATCTGAACGGAGTGAGGTAAATGGCGGAAATACCGGTATATTTGTTTTTAGGATTCCTTGACGGTGGAAAAACAACATTTATAAACGATACTTTGCGTGATAAGAATTTTCAAAACAAAGAGAGAACGCTTTGTATTCTTTTTGAAGATGGAGACGAGGAACTTGACACATCAAAATACAGCAACGGAGAAAATGTAACAGTTGTTGTAGCTGATGGTAAAGAAAATCTCACAACGAAGTTTCTTGAGGATAGTTTGAAATCTGCAAAAGCTGAGCGTGTTATGCTGGAATATAATGGAATGTGGACTTTGCAGGAGCTTGGAATGGTATTGCCAAGAAATTGGCAAATCTATCAGATAATGATGTTTGCAGATGCCAATAATTTTGAAAGTTACAATAACAATATGCGTCAGCTTATGTATGATAAGCTGAATTCCACAGAAGTTGTGTTTTTTAACAGATGTAAAAAGTCGCTTGATAAGATGCCGCTGCATACAATAGTTCGTGCAGTAAGTCGTAGAACAGCAATTGTGTACGAATATGAGGATGGCACAATCGAAAATGATGATATAGAGGATCCGCTGCCTTATGATATGGATGCACCAATTGTTGAAGTGAAGGACGAAGATTTTGGTCTGCTTTATCTTGATGCGATTGATAAGCCGCAGAATTATGACGGAAAGACTATACGTTTCAAAGCTTTGGTAGCAAGAAGTCCAAGATTTCCGAGAGGTTCTTTTGTAGGCGGACGATTTGCTATGGCTTGTTGTGCAGAAGATATTCAGTATGTCGGATTTATGTGCAAATGGAAAAAAGCTGATTCTGTAAAGAATAAAGGCTGGTATATGATTACTGCGGAAGTGAAAGCAGAAAGAGACAAAATGTTTAATGGGGAACTTGGTCCAATGCTGTACGTAACAGATGTGAAGTCGGCAGAAAAACCACAAGAAGAAACAGTATATTTTTCATAGACAAGAAATGCTTCGACTTTTGTCGGGGCATTTTTTTATACGAATAACTATGACTGACAAGGGAGTGTACATTTTATACGACAACTATAGAAAACAAATTTAACTGTCGTATTGAATTATAGCTTATAATTTTATATAATGTATGTAAAATAAAAATATATTCGGAGGCTTAATATGGAACAGAAATTTATAAAACCACCCGTGGAAGTACGTTACAAGGAAGAACTTGAGGCACTTGCTGCAAATGACAGTGCAAGAAAACCTGAAAATTGGGTTTTGTCTCCAAAAGCTGTAAGAACATTTATTTTAGGTTCATCTAAACCTGTTATATCAGCAGATGGCAAAAAAATAGAGATAAGAAAAAAATTTTTTGGAAATGATGCACTTGTAGAACGCTGTATAATCACTCTTGCAGGCAGTAGAGGACTTATGCTTGTTGGTGAACCTGGTACTGCCAAGACGATGCTTTCAGAGCTTCTTTCGGCTGCTATAAGTGGGGTCAGTACAAATACAGTACAGGGAACAGCAGGTACAACCGAGGATATGATAAAATACAGTTGGAACTATGCTCTTTTGCTTGCCAAAGGTCCTGTTTGTGAGGCATTAGTTCCATCTCCGCTTTATGTAGGGATGTCAAAAGGAATAATAACACGTTTTGAGGAAATAACAAGAACTCCGGCAGAAATTCAGGACAGTTTGATTTCTGTAATGAGTGATAAGGTACTTAATATCCCGGAATTAGAGAGTGAAGGCTTACTTTTTGCAAAACCGGGATTCAATATAATAGGAACAGCAAATATAAGAGATAAAGGTGTTAATGAAATGTCAAGTGCGCTGAAAAGACGCTTTAATTTTGAAACTGTTGAACCTGTGAAAGATATTCGTCTTGAAAAACAGATAATTATGAATGAAGTATCAGAAAGTGCTGTGGCAGATAATATAGGAATGCCGGTTGATACAGATGTTGCGGAATTGCTTGCAATGACTTATCACGAGCTGAGAGAAGGAATTTCTGATATGGGAATAAAAATTGAAAAACCTGTAACTGTCATGAGTACAGCAGAGGCAGTATCAGTTTATTATCAGACTCTTTCTAATGCATGGTATTATGAACAAAACGAAATGAGCATGGCAGATTTAACACAAAATCTGACCAATGCTGTTTGTAAGGATACAAAAGATGATTTGGATAAGCTTAAAGGATATTTTAATACAGTAGTAAAGCAGAGGGCTGAGAAAGTTGGTGGATTATGGAAGGAATTTTATATGGCAAGAAAATATCTGAAATGATCCCTTTTGATTATATGCAGAATATATTATATTTTCCTGTTCGTCATCATAGTCCCGGATGTTCTTATCATCTTATGAAAGTGATGGATGAGTATAAACCGGATTGTATTTTAGTAGAGGGACCGCAGACAGCAAACAAACTTATTCCGGTATTGACTGACAGTGGGACAGTTCCTCCTGTGGCTTTCTATTATTTTTATAAAGACACAGCAAAATATATCAGTGAAGATGCAGATGATTATAAGTGTTACTATCCGTTTCTAAGGAGCTCACCGGAATATAATGCTCTTTATTATGCAAAAAAGAACGGAATTGACTGTGAATTTATAGATTTGCCATATGGGGATATACTTATAAATACAGCAGAAGAAAAGGGTTTGCGTAAAAAAAAGGAAATAAATTCTTACAGTGATGAGCACTATTTTTCGGAGAGTAAGTATTTTTCAGCCTTGTGCGAAAAAACAGGAATACGCAGTTTTGAAGAATTTTGGGAAAAGTATTTTGAAATAGATGCGGTACATATAAGCACGGAAGAATTTATCAGACGTATGTATGCGTATTGTTTTATTACAAGAGAAAACACACCGCCTGATGAAATGCTTGAGGATGGTTGTCTGGTGCGTGAGAGTTTTATGGCTGAAAACATACTCAAAGCATCTTGTAATCATGATAGAGTTCTTGTTGTAACAGGTGGATTTCATTCTTATGGACTGTATGAGCTGCTTGAAGGAAAATGCGAACCTAAGAAATATAAATTACACAAATTTTCAGAAAAAGTTCAGGATGTTTACGCTATGTGTTATTCTTTTGAAGCGGCAGATGCTCTGAGTGGTTATGCCTCAGGAATGCAGAATCCGGGATTTTATGATAAGATATGGAGCGGTATAAAGGAAAACATTAATGATGTACAATCTTTGAAAAATGTTTATGAAACAGCGGTACTCAATACACTTTTACAATGTTCAAAAGCCTGCATAAAAGAAAAAATGCTTATAACAATGTCGGATATTTCTTCAGCTGTAACAATGTATCAGGGACTTGCTGCAATTCGCGAAAAACATTCTCCGGGACTTTATGAATTATATGATTGTGTGAGAAGTTGCTTTATTAAAGGTGAGAAGAATTTATCATCTGATCTTCCACTTAGAATACTAAGTAAAACGGCAACTGGAAGTGAAATAGGCAAGTTGTGTGATAGTGCAGAAAAAGTACCTATAATCCAGAATTTTGAAGAACTTTCGAAAAAGTATAAACTCAAAACAGAAAGTGTCATGGAACAGAAGATTGAACTTGATATTTTCGGAAAACCTATGCACAGACAGATAAGTAAGTTATTTTATCAAATGGGATTCATAAATTCAGGTTTTGCTAAAAGGCTTAAAGGTGCTGATCTTTTGAATAATAGCGACCGCAGCCGTATAAGGGAGCAATGGGCATACAAACGCAGTGCTGAAACAGATGCCGCATTGATAGATGCAAGTGTTTATGGCGGTACTATAGAAGAAGCCTGCACAGTTTTATCTATTCGTCGTGTTAAAGAGGTACAAAAGTGCAGTGAAGTATCAAAGCTCTATGTAGAGTGCTTTTTAATGGGAATAGATACAATGGCCGGATTTGCGGAAAAAGCAGATGACATAATTGTATCTGACGGTGATTTTTTCTCTGTAGGGCAGGGAATATATTATTTCAATATGCTGCATAGTTTGCATGAACTTTATAATACCGAAAACAGAAATGCTGATTATTTTTTGAGAAAATGTTTTTACAAAGCTGTGTCAATGCTGCCTAATATGATAAATGTTACTGATGACAAAGCAAATGAGTGTATAAAAATATGCAGACAATTATACAGTCTTGTTACAGGAAAAATATTATCAGATGAGTACGAAACTTTGAAAGAAGCTTTTATCTCAATGATACAGAAACCTGATCCGGAACCATCTGTTTATGGAGCTGTTCTGGGTTTGTTGTATGGAATTGATAATGAGTTCAAAAATGATATCAGCATGGTAATGAGGGAGTATCTTTCAGGTTCAAAAGAAATGCAGAAACAGGGCTCAATTTTTTTGAGAGGACTGTTTTCCACCGCAAGAGATATTGTATTGGTAGGAAACGAATTCATAAAGATCACTGATATGTTGATAAAAGGGTTCGATATGGATGAATTTATGGAGATTCTGCCCGAACTCAGGTTAGCTTTCAGTTATTTTTCACCATATGAAACCGATAGTATTGCTGAAAATGTAGCAGAATTATATAATAGTGATGTAAATAGCCTTCGCCGTAGTATAAAAATAAGTGATGATATCTATGCAGCAGGTGTGGTTTTGGAAAAAGAAATACTTGAAGAAATGAAGAAATGAGATGAGCAAATGATTGATGAAGCAAGAGCGGAAACTTTAAACAAATGGAGGCTCATTCTTGGAAAAAATGCAGAGGAACATATAAATTTCAGTGGTACAGAGTACGAAAGAGGTTTGTATGAGAGTATGGAAAGTACGCTTGATTTTCTTTACAATATGGAATATGGCGAGGATATAATGCGTACTGACCGTTCAGGAGGTACAGGTTCATCTGTTCCGGAGGCGGCAAAATGGATCGAAAAGGTTAGAAAACTTTTTCCGAAGCGAACAGTTGAGGTATTAGAAAAGCAGGCATTGGATCATTTTGGTTTGACTGAACTTCTGATGGACAAAAAGATACTTTCAAAGATGAAGCCAAATATGGATTTGCTTAAAACTGTTTTGCAGTTTAAGAATATGATGAAAAGCGATGTGATTTTAGAAGCTCGCAGAATAATTCGTCAAGTTGTTGATGAACTGACAGAAAAAATGCAAAATGATATGCGAAAATCATTATTAGGCAAGCTTAACCGTAATATGCCGAGCAATGTAAAGTCAATGAGAAATCTTGATATAAAAAAGACTATACGCAGAAATTTGAAAAACTATGATAAAACCGAAAATCGTTTAGTGCTAAAAGATATTTATTTTAGTAGCCGTACAAAACGATATAGCAAATGGCGTGTCATAATCGCAGTTGACGAAAGCGGTTCAATGCTTGATAGTGTTATTTATAGTGCAGTTATGGCAGGAATTTTTGCAAAATTGCCTATGATTGAAACGAAGCTTGTTATTTTCGATACGTCCATAGTTGATCTTAGCGGATACGTTGATGATCCGGTAGAAGTTCTGATGGGAATACAACTTGGAGGCGGAACGGATATAAATGGAGCTGTTTCATATTGTGAAACGCTTTGTACGAATCCTTATGAAACAATATATGTGGTTGTAACAGATTTGTACGAAGGAGGAAATCTGGGGTATCTAATGAAAACTTGTTCAGATATTATTGGAAGTGGAAGCAAGATGGCGTTTCTTACAGCGCTTGACCGTGATGCTAATCCGGCTTATGATGTAAATTTAGGTCAAAAACTCGCTGATATTGGTGCATTTGTAGGAGCTATGACTCCGGAACAACTTGGAGATTATATCGGCAAAATGATATTGTAATGGTGGTGAACATATGGAAGAACTGAAAAAAGCTCTTGCCGGAGTCGATGATGATTACCTTGTAGGTATCAGTAATAAGGGTATTGTAAAACGAGCTTATAAAGATGTTGATACAGTAAAAATAAAGGCAGATTATATTGACGGTTCGGCATATGTAACAGTTGACAATACACAATGTGTAATTCTGACTCCCATTGCCGGAAGTAGCTGTAATTGTCCGTCGAGAACTATATGTCGTCATATCATAACAGCAATATTGTGGCTGAAAAAAGAATTGATTTCCGAGCAGTCAGAAAAAGAAAATGTAGAAATTTTAGAATCACAAACTAAATCGAAAGAAAATAATCTTGCTAAAGAACTTGCTGAATATCCTGTTGAAAAACTTCAGAAGGCAATGAAAAAAAAGTACTATAATGCGTTTATTGAAAAAGTTAAAGTGGGTATTTTACCACAAATGGAAGAATTATCTGCAATAACAGTAGATATTCCGGAAGATAATTCTGTAGTAAAACTCATTTCGCCGCTGGAATATTCAGCCTGTACTTGTCACAGTAAAGAACTATGTAAGCATAAGGCGGCAGCGATTCTTGCATGGAAAATCAAGCATAAAGTTATTGAACTTAATAGTTTGATGTCTATAGAAGATGGTACACCCTCTATGGACATTGATAAATTACATAATTGCGCTAAGAACTGTATTGAGTTTCTTGAAAGATTGCTTTCTGATGGATTAGTACGTACATCTGACGATGCTGCGGAACATAGTGAAACTAATGCTGTATTATGTCATAATGCTGATATTCCAAACGGTGAGAAAATATTTAGGGAAATAGGAAATCGTTTAAAGGGATATCTTGCTCATTCTCCCGAATTTAACACTAATAGGTTATTTTCTGTCATAATAGAAGCATATATTCTTATGATTAAAATATGTAAAGAGACGGACGTTAAAAAATTAAAAGATTTAGCCGGAGAGTTTAAAAGCAGCTATCAGATAAGCGATGAACTTGAATTGATACCGCTTGCACAGCGTAAAATATCTTCTGTAACAGGCTTTGAGGGTGATGTTTACTATTTTGTTAATAAAAGTAAGAGTGGTAATAAATTGCCATTTCTTACATTTTCTGATATTCGTCCTACTTTTTACGAGAGCAATAAGCGAAGTAGTACATCAAATGCACCGTGGGGATTATATGGACTAATAAATGTATTAATGAGTTTTGAAATGCGTTTGACCCTTCCGAAATTATCGGGCATAAAGCTTTCATCATCAAGTGAAACAAGAGCTGTACAAATATGCAAGCCTGATTTAAATCAAAGAGCGGTTTATGATAAGGTGTATACAGATTTCCGAAAGCTTATAGAGGATAATTTTGAACATATTACTGATGACGATGATAAAGAAACACTGGTTATGCTTATGCCGCAAAAATGTGTAAGTTCTGATTTTAGCGAAATAAGCCAGACACACACTATAGTTGTTGAGGATTTTTACGGACAGTGTCTTAATGTTCAGGCGAGATATAACAGCAAAGCAAGAGTGTTTTTTTCTCAGCTTTCAGTTGTAGGAAAAACAATGATTGAAAATCCTGAGAAATCATACGTGATTTTTGGTAATGCTTATATTGAAGATGGTCAATGTCAGATTTATCCGATAGCAGTTTTTGACAATCTTAGTATACCTAAACCACAAATCGAAAAACGAGGAAACAAAAAACATCATACTTATGGTTACTTTTCAAAATTATTTCATGAGATAGAAGAAATGCTTTGTGATATTATACAGTGTGGTATAAATTCATTTAGTTTGTACAATCAAATTAAAGATATGGGAAATGAATGTGATTGTTCAGGACTTACAATACTTGGAAAAGAACTTAATAATCTGGCAGAATCTTTTGAAAATAAAAACCATACTTACAGTGATAATAATACAGATATCATAGAACTTGTGTGCGGTATATATTCATATTTAAGGTTAGCAATTGAAAAAACAGAAATAAAATGTGCTATAAACAATTTATATGAAAGTGGGGAGAATGCAGATGAATTTGTTGACTAATTCACAAGATGATGATCTGCAAAAAAGAATACTTACGGTTATTGGAGAAACCGGAGTTAGTGAAGACGAAATGAATGTTGCACGAAATTTTTTTAATTTCTCAAAAGAGATAGATTTATCTTTGCTTGAAGAACTTAGATACAGAAATTTGAATTTCAATGTTTTGCATAGGAACAGTTGTCTTCTTTACAGTGATTTGCTTCGTTTGCCAGGAGAAAAATCTTATAAGGCAACTGATAGATATATATTATTTTTTGACGCAGTTGCTGGCAATACTATAGGTCGCCTTTTATTGTATGGTCCATATTATTATCATTATAACAATACTGATCTTTCAAGAGTAATTCATGCATATGAAATTAAATATTCACCGGAAGATGTTAAGGCAAAAATAGCTGCATTCATTTCTTACGGAATAAGCGCAGAGAAAGTGTTGTTTAATTTAAATCTGATACAAACAGCTGTGAATGAACCGATAATAATGTATAAAGCTGGCAAGGGCTATTGCTTTGAAGAAGAGAGTTTTGCGAGAGCGAGACTGTATTCCCTTGCTCTTGCTTATAGAAAAGAATATGATTTCACTGAGGAACAGCTCAACGAAATGGAATCATATTTGTTGCAAAAAAATGAAGAATTGAGTATTCATTATTCAGCAGACCTTGAAAATATTGTGTTAATGCTCTTTATGAGTGTGAATTATGGCACAGAAATAAAAAAACAGCTTCAAATACGTTTGAAAGCCAAATTTGAAAAAATTTTACCTGCGATTATCCAGTTTATTCCATCTGATTGTTTCGAAAAAAATATGGATGTACTTATAGATATTGCAAAAAATTCTGATAATATGACAATTGAAAAGCTTATAAAGCTTGTTATCAGAAGTTCTGTTGTTTCAGATGCTTTTGAAAACCCGAAATCTTGTTATTGTTCTGAAAACTCAATTAAATTTCTTGAATTGCTTGCAAAAAAATACACAGAAGAGTACATTGCTTCAATGACAGCTAATGAACCTGTAGGAGTAGGTGCAAGATGGGGCTATTACTTCGATTATTATAACGAACTTTCACAGTTGCTGAAAAAAGCGGTTCCTGATGTAAATGAAAGATATTCGCTTGATATCGAAAAAGAAATGATTCAAATGACTATACATCGTGAAGCAATGGATGTAAAAAATACGATCAGAAGGGAAGTAATGGATTATCTGAACGGCAATGCAGATGTAAGTACGATTGAGAGTATACGTTCGGAGCTTGCAGAAAATCACCAACAATGGAATTCAACTATTATGACACATGAGTTAAGAGTTTTGTCTCAACTCAAGGAATTTACTGATTTTTATGGCAGATATGTTGCGTATAAGATGATTCAGAATGTTGAGTGTATTAAACAGTATATTGTTTCACTAATACGAAATGACAAGGGAACTGAGGAAGTTAAACAGATTTTTACTTATGCAATAAGAGAGAATATTTCAATAGATGATAGAATACGCACATTTGAGGTTATTTATACAAGTATCATTTACTATATGGATAAATATAAGAAACAAGTAATGGATAAAATTGTGGAGGTAATGACAGAGAACAGTGAAAAGTGTGATAGTGATTATGAGAGGGAATGTATGAAACACCAGCCATACACTTGTTGCTGTTATATCAATTATCTTGATAGGACAAATACAGATAATAAGAATAAAGACCGTCTTCTTGCACTTTGTGGAGAATCTTCTAAAGAGATAAGACGCACACTTATTGATGTTCTTGTAAAATACAAAGAATATGAACAGGAAATAAAAGAAATGATTTCAGCCAAAAAGCAGTCAATTCGTGAAATGGCAGTTGATATTCTTGCTTTGTGGGGTACAGATAAATATCGTGAATTGTTGGAGAAAGCGGCTGATACAGAAAAAAGTGTCAAACTTTCAGATAAAATAAGATCGCTTCTCAGTGCTTCCGTTTCTACTGTAGTAAGTAAAGACGGAGAAAGAATTTTTTCACCTATCAGTTTCGTTGAAGAAATCCACAGGGGAGGAAGAGCAAGAAAAATATCATGGTTGTTTGATAAATCACTACCGCAAGTACATTTCAAAAATGGTAATATTGCTGATGGAAAATATATGCAAGCCATAATACTTTGCTATAGTAGTATGCCCGTACCTGGAAGAAATGAAAACGCTATGTTGCTTGCTGAAGAACTTAACAATGATGAATTGAACCATTATGCAGCAGAAATATTTTCACGCTGGTATAGTGCTGGTGCAGAATCTAAGACAAGATGGGCAATGTATTTTGCCATAATTCACGGAGGGGGCAATATAATTGAAGTTGCACTAAAGTGTGTAAAAGATTGGGCGGAAAATATGCGTGGAGCAATTGCCGCCGAAACAACTAAAGCAATTGCTTTAAATGGCAGTTCTTTTGCACTTATGGCAGTAGATAATCTTGCACACAAATTCAAACAAAAACAGGTGAAAAAGGCTGCAATCGAGGCTATGGAAACGGCAGCGGAAGCACTTGGCATAACTGCGGATGAATTAGGAGATAGGATAGTGCCTGATCTTGGTTTCAATCAGAATATGGAACGTATTTTTGACTATGGTGAAAGAAAATTCAAGGTGTATATTTTACCAAAACTTGAACTTGAAATATTTGACGAAAATGATAAAAAATTGAAAAATCTTCCTTTGCCTGCTAAAAAAGATGATGAAACAATGGCTAAACAGTCAATTGCTGAATTTAAAGCTTTGAAAAAGCAGTTGAAAAATGTTATTTCTGTTCAGAAAATTCGTATAGAAACAGCTTTGCTTGCAGACAGAAGATGGAAAAAAGATGCATGGGAAACACTGTTTGTAAAAAATCCTGTGATGCATAGTTTTGCAATAGGATTGATTTGGGCAGCATATAACGGTGACGAAATTATAACATTTCGTTATATGGAAGATGGAACATTCAATACTGTTGATGAAGATGAGTTTATATTGCCTGAAAATTGTGATGTTGGTCTCGTTCATCCTATTGAGCTTGATGAGAAAACACTTTCAGCATGGAAAGAACAGCTTAAGGATTATGAAATAGTTCAGCCTATAGAACAGCTTAACAGAAAGATATATCGTGTAACTGATGATGAGTGTGGAAAGATTGATCTTGAAAGATTTAGAGGAAGGTCAATAAACGCACTTTCTCTTGCTGGAAGAGCAGCTAAATTTGGTTGGCTTAAAGGCTCAGCACAGGATGCAGGATTATTTTATGTATTTTATCGTGAAGATGTTACAAGTAGAGTAAATAATGGTGATGGTAGTTTTACATTTACCGGAAATGCTGTTGAGATGCATTTCAGCGGATGTTATATTTCAGTTGAAAATGAAGATGTTACCATTGAAAATGTACGTTTTTACCGCCCCGGCACAATAGAACATGGAAGTTATGTTTATGATGAAGCGGATGAAAATAAATCGCTCCCACTTGATAAAATACCGTCAAGATATTTTAGCGAAATTGTTCTTCAGCTTGATGAAATGACTAAAAGTGCGGAAAAACAAAGCTAAATACTATAAATGAGCAAATCTGAAAAATGCACAAAAATAAAGACAAGGGCTGCGAAAAGAGTTAAAATGGAGTTGCTTACCCATCC
>CACXGC010000098.1 GCA_902767155.1 uncultured Ruminococcus sp.
AATTTCGTCATTTCTCCTCTCTATGAGGATATTTTTACACATTTAATCACTAATGTCAATATTTTTGGCTGCTTAAAAAATCTCCTGAATATCCTTATTTATCTCGGGAGGATGATATTTTGTCGGAAGTTTCTGGTCACGTTCGATTTCTCCGCCGTTTATAATAATAATTCTGCCGCCGAACTCTTTGACGAGATTATGTTCGTGTGTAACAACGATAACAGTTGTTCCACGGCTGTTTATTTCGACAAGCTTTTTCATGATCTCGAATGACATTTTTGGGTCAATATTGCCTGTAGGTTCATCAGCGATTATCATTTCCGGCGCATTCACAAGCGCACGTGCAAGGCTGACACGCTGCTGTTCACCGCCTGAAAGTTCGTTTGGACGGCATTTTTCTTTACCGTTGAGACCAACAACGTCAATAACATATTCCACACGTTTCTTTATAGATTTTTCGGGTCTGCCTATTGCCCTCATTGCGAAAGCTATATTATCATAGACATTCATTTTGTCGATAAGCCGGAAATCCTGAAATACTATTCCCATAGTTCTTCGCAAATAGGGAACTTTACGTTTTTTTATCTTCATCATGTCATAACCGTTGACACTGATTTTTCCGAAAGAGGCAGTTTCCTCATGTATAAGCAGTTTCAGAAAAGTACTTTTTCCTGCGCCGGACGGTCCGACGATAAAGACAAATTCTCCCTGCTCGATATCAAGGCTGATATTTTTGAGAGCTTCTGTTCCGTTAGGATAGACCTTTGAAACATTCTGGAGATGTATCATAATTATCGCATCCTTAAAACAACAATATGTGTGTCGGGCAAAAAAGATGTCCGGCACATGGATATTATACAACATTATTTCAGTAACGTCAAATAACCGGATATGAATACGGAAAAGGGAGAACCAAAAAAGGTTCTCCCGAAAAATCAGTATTTTATGGGGTTGGAGGAAAGATATTTCTTTACCATGAGAGCAACTTTGAAAATAATTGCATCTTCAAACTCTCTCAGATCCAGACCGGTCAGTTTTTTGATTTTTTCCAGTCGATAAACCAAAGTATTTCTATGAACAAAAAGCTTTCTTGATGTTTCCGACACATTCAGGTTATTCTCGAAGAAACGCTGAATGGTGAAAAGTGTTTCCTGATCGAGGGATTCGATAGAGCCTCTCTTGAAAACTTCCTTGAGGAACATATCACACAAAGTTGTTGGAAGCTGGTAGATAAGACGTGCAATGCCAAGTTTGTCATAGCTTACAATAGGACGTTCCGTGTCAAATACTTTTCCGACTTCAAGAGCGACCTGAGCTTCTTTGAAAGAACGTGCAAGGTCTTTTATTCCAGTAACGGGTGTACCGATACCGATAACGCAGTGTGTATAGAATTCTCCGGAAAGGGTGTCAACGATAGAGCCGGCAAGTTTCTCGAGGTCTTTCGATTCGATATCCTGCTTTATTTCCTTAACGAGAGCAATATCTGTTTCGTTGATATTAATGACGAAATCCTTTGACTTGTCGGGGAAGAGGTTCTGTATAACATCATAGGCGGAGATATCGGTTTTAGCCGAAATTTTTATGAGCATACAAACTCTTGTGACATCGGAATTGAATTTAAGTTCTCTTGATTTGAGATAGATATCACCGGGAAGGATATTATCGAGAATTACGTTTTTTATAAAGTTTCCTCTGTCATATTTTTCGTCGTAATACTGTTTGATGCTGCCGAGAGAAACGGCAAGGATAGCCGCATATTTCTGTGCAGTATAGTCATTGCCGGCAACAAAAACAGCGTATTCACTTCTCGGCTTATTGCCGAATGACTTATATGTATATCCGTTAAGAACAAACGGAGCAGTAGATGTAAGCATTTCCGAAGTAATGTGCTCGTTTACTTCTCCGATTTTTCCAAGCTCGCTGCAGGCGATGACAACGGATGTTTCATCAATAACGCCGATAGTTCTGTCGATGGTATCTCTCATCTGATGGATAACTCCCTGAAACAATCTGTTAGACATATTTTGTTCCCTCACTTTAAAGATATTATAATATTTTGTGTACCAAAAGAACCGTCCGGAAGAAACCATCCGAACACCCTATATACATTTTACACAAAACGAAACAAAATTGCAACTGTTTTATTGAAATTTTCTTATTTTTTGTCTAAAAAATTATGTAAGTTTACAAAGATTTTCGTGTAAAGTAAAATATTGGCATTTTGAAGCCGTGTTATTTGAGTGTCAGGAAATATTTTTTGTACAGGAATGAGAGCAGAGTTGTATTTTTTGACAATGTTGTTGTAATTCGCTGAAAAATCTGCTATAATTAGCATGACATTTCAGAGGGGGGATTTTATTATGGTTTCTGTCGCAATTGACGGACCGGCAGGCGCAGGAAAAAGTACTATAGCCAAAAGAGTATCCGCTGAGCTTGGTTTCATATATGTTGATACAGGAGCAATGTACCGTGCAGTAGGAGCAGCTTGTCTTGAAAAAGGTGTTGATATTCATGACAAAGAGGCAGTTATCGCTTTGTTGCCGGATATTAGCATTGATATCGTTTTCAGAGACGGGGAGCAGCGTGTTATTCTTAACGGAAGAGATGTTTCTGAGGAAATACGCATGGAAAAAGTTTCTATGACTGCATCAGTAGTTTCTGCTATTCCGCAGGTTAGAGCTTTTCTTCTTGAACTGCAAAGAAATTTTGCAAGAAATTATAATGTGATAATGGACGGCCGTGATATCGGAACAGTCGTTCTGCCGAATGCAGAGGTGAAAATATTCCTGACAGCTTCCGCGGAGTCACGTGCTGAAAGACGTACAAGACAACTTGAAGAAAAAGGTGTACACGCTGATTACGATACTGTTCTGAGGGATATAATAGAAAGGGATCATCAGGATATGAACCGTGAAACAGCACCTCTTAAAGCTGCGGACGATGCCTGTATCATTGATACGACAGAACTGAATCTTGAACAGTCTGTTCAGAAAATTATTGATACAATAAAGGAGAAATTGTGAAAATGAAGCGAAGTCCTTTATATGTCATAGGCAGAACACTGCTGATGCCCATATTTAAACTTCTGTTTTTCTACAAGATCAACGGTAAAGAAAATGTACCTGATGACGGTCCGTATATCATCTGCTCAAATCATCTGTCAAACTGTGACCCGGTTTTTCTTGCGATAACTCAAAAACGCCAGATCTATTACATGGCAAAAATAGAACTGTTCAAAAATCCTGTAATGGGTTGGCTGTACAGACATCTTGGCGCATTTCCTGTTCAGAGAGGTGCAGGTGACGGTAAGGCAATAAACGAGGCAGAAAATATTGTCCGTGACGGAAAGCTTCTTGGAATTTTTATAGAGGGTACACGTTCAAAAACCGGTGAATTTCTTCGTCCGAAATCGGGAGCAGCTATCGTAGCACAAAAAATGAATGTGCCGGTAGTTCCTGTATGCATTACTCCGAAAAATAAGAAAATACGTGCTTTTCAGAAAGTTACTGTTTCTGTGGGAAAACCTATGACTGCGCAGGAACTTGGTCTCGATGAAAACAGCGGCGGTGAAGCATACAGAAGTGCGTCGAGAAAGATAATGGCAGAGATACAGAAGCTGAGGGAGAATGATCTGAAATAATTTACTTTTTTCTGCACTGTATCGCATACGTATTTGTACGCCCGTTTATAAGACTGAATTGTATCGGTCGGGAAAATATTCCACGCAAGGGAGCGTTGATTGTATGCAGCAATCATATAAGCTTCTTTGACCCGATTGCTGTCGGACTTGGAATACCGAGAAATATTCGCTTTATGGCAAAATCGGAACTGTTCAGAGGTCACGGAAAACTCATTGCACTTTTTTTGAAATGCTGCGGAGTTTTCGCAGTGGAAAGGGAACAGGCTGATAAAAACGCTGTTACAATAGCTGAAAAACTGCTGTACTGTAATAAAGTTATCGGCATTTTTCCGCAAGGCGGAATAACACGGGAAAGAAAAGAGTTTTCTCCGAAAGCAGGTGCGGCACTTCTTTCGGTACGAACACAAACTCCTATTCTGCCGGTTTCAATCTATGCAGAGGGAAAAATCCGTCCGTTCTGTAAAATAACCGTCAGATACGGGAAGGCTATGATACCGCCGCATGAAAAAACTCTCAAAGCAGCAAGAAAATGGAATAAGGAATTACAGTCCGTGATTACTGCTCAGTTGGAGGAAGAACACAAATGATAACGTTGGCAAAAACTGCCGGATTTTGCTTTGGAGTAAGCCGTGCAGTTGATATAGTTGAAAAACTGGTTGGGGAAGGAAAGTCTGTTTACACATTAGGTCCGATAATCCATAATCCCCAGATGGTCAGTGAACTGGAATCAAAGGGTGTGAAAATCGCTTCGTTACCGGAAGATGTGACGGACGGTTCGACGCTCGTTATACGTTCACACGGCGTATCTCAGGAAGTGACAGACCGTATTGCATCTCTCGGCATTTCCTGCAAGGATGCTACCTGCCCGTTTGTATTGAAAATTCATCGCATAGTGGCTGAACATTCTTCCGCCGGTGAATCAATACTTATTGCCGGAGATGAAAATCATCCTGAGGTGCAGGGAATAATAGGTCACTGTAAAGGTGAAGTGAAAACGTTTCTGAACAGTCAGAATCTTGAAGAATTATTTGAAAAATTTCCTGAATGGAAAAATAAACCGCTCTGTATCGTCGCCCAAACAACTTTTGATATAAAAGAATGGAAAAATTCTTTAAAAATATTGAAAAAACTATGTACAAATGGTAAAATATTTGATACAATATGTAGTGCCACATCTGATAGACAATCTGAGGCGGAGCAGCTTTCTGCCGTGTGTGATCTTATGATCGTTATCGGCGGAAGAACCAGCTCTAATACGAATAAGCTGTATCACATATGTAAGGATAAGTGCCGTGAGACTTATCTAATCGAAACTGCAGACGAAATTCCGTTGACCGCTGTAAAACGTGCTGAAAGGATTGGCGTTACAGCCGGTGCTTCAACGCCGGCAAGCATAATAAAGGAGGTACTTGTTACCATGTCAGAAGAAATCAAAAATCCTGAAGAAAACAAAGAAAACTTCGGGGAGCTCCTGGAGGAGTCTTTAAAAAGTTATAATACAGACGGAAAGGTGAGAGGAACTGTAGTTGAGATTACCCCTACTGAGGTTCGTGTTGATGTCGGCAGAAAGCAGACAGGCATTGTTCCGCTTTCAGAACTTACTGATGACCCGAACGCTAAGATCGAGGATATCGTAAAAGTAGGCGACGAGATTGATGTTATCATCATGAAAACCAACGATCAGGAAGGTACAATCCTTCTTTCAAAGAAAAAACTCGACGCTCAGAAGGGCTGGAACGACATAACTACAGCTTTCGAGGAAGGTACACCTATTCACGGTACTGTTACAGAAGTTATTAAGGGCGGCGTTGTCGCAGTTGCAAATGGTGTTAAGGTGTTTATCCCTGCATCTCAGGCAACAGCAACAAGAGGCGGCGACCTTAACGAACTTCTTAAGAAGGAAGTTGACTTCAATATCATCGAGACAAAAGGCAGAAATAACAGAAGAAGAGCTGTCGGCTCTATCCGTGCAGTTGCTGAAAAGGAACGCAAGGAAAAAGAAGACGCTTTCTGGGCTGGTGTTGAGGATGGCAAAGTTTACACAGGTACTGTTAAATCTCTGAAATCCTACGGCGCATTTGTTGACATCGGCGGTATTGACGGTATGGTACATATTTCTGAGCTTTCATGGAACAGAATCAAGCATCCGTCAGAAGTTGTTAATGTCGGCGATACTGTTGAAGTTTACGTTAAATCTTTCGATCAGGAAAAGAAGAGAGTTTCACTCGGCTATAAGAAAACAGAAGACAATCCTTGGGAAATACTTAAGAGAGATTATCCGGAAGGAACTGTATGTGAGGCAGAAATTGTTGGTCTTACAGAGTTTGGTGCATTCGCTAATATCCTGCCCGGTATCGACGGTCTTATCCACGTTTCACAGATTTCAAACGACAGAGTTGAAAAGCCCGGCGATGTTCTCAAAGTTGGTCAGAAAGTGAACGTAAAGATTACTTCGATAGATTTCGATAAGAAACGTATCAGCCTTTCTATGAGAGCACTTCTCAACGAAGACAATGACGAAGAATAATTAAAAAAAATCAGGCATCTCTTCGGGGATGCCTGTTTTGTTCCGAAATGGGGAGAGAAAATGGATAATATAATCAGTGAACAGGCAAAAGCAGTCATTCTTGAAGTTCTTGAACAGGCAAAACTGCCGCAAGGTTCAATATTTGTTGTCGGCTGCTCTTCAAGTACAGTATGCGGAGAGGGTTACGGAAAAGCGTCAAGCATGGAGATTGCTCAGGCAATTTTTGATGCGGTTTACCCCGAACTTCAAAGCAGAGGAATTTTTCTTGCGGCACAATGCTGTGAACATCTGAACAGAGCAATAATTACATCAAAAGCAGCAGCAGAAAAACAAAACCTCGATATCGTCAATGTAGTTCCTCAGCCGAAAGCAGGAGGTTCTTTTGCTACTATAACGTATGGTACTATAAATGAACCGGTTGCGGTTGAACATATAAAAGCAGATGCCGGAATGGATATCGGCGGAGTATTGATCGGAATGCATTTGCGTGAAGTAGCTGTTCCTTTGAATTTGAAAAACAATATGATAGGTCAGGCACATATTACAGCAGCAAGAACTCGCCCAAAATTTATTGGCGGTGAAAGAGCACATTATAATGATTCTCTGAAATGACAGAATACGAAAAAGCGTACACTTAGAAATCAGTGTGCGCTTTTTTATGTTACTTGTGCCACTTGTTCAAAAAATATACCACCCGTCTTTTTAGCATTTATATGAAATAGTCACAAATTAAATTTTCTGTTTTTGGCTTGTTTTATTGACACTGCTGATATATAAATGATATACTTTATTTGTAAGATATGACATCGACATGGCATGAAATAAGTCAAGAAAAATCCCAATATCTGAAATAAACTTGTTGTAAAGTTTGTTGCTTTTACCATTCATTACCAAATGACTGAGGTGTCTGTCTGTGTGTTGCTATAACTTTGGAGGTGATAATTTACAACTAACAAGCATCCCCTCAAAAAAATTACAAAGGAGTGAATTCGATTTATGAAAAGCAGGAAAAAAATTACAAGCGTTTTGCTGACAGTATGTATGCTGCTGTCTGTTGGTTCAGTAGGCAGTGTTCCTGTATTTGCTGAATCTTCGGAACAAGGAGAAGGCACTGAAAGCACTACACCTAATGTGCTTGGCGGAACTATACTGCATTGTTTCGACTGGAAATATACCGATATTATGGCGGAACTTCCTAACATTAAGGCAGCAGGTTTTACTTCTGTTCAGACTTCTCCGGCACAGCCCGGCGGCGGTGTTAACAATAACATATGGTACTATCTGTATCAGCCGTTGGATTTTAAAGTTGCAACAAATGACCTCGGAACAAAAGAAGAACTTCGACAGCTGTGTACAGCAGCGGAATCATACGGTATAAACATCGTTGTCGATGTTGTTTCAAACCATCTTGCAGGCGACCACACATATATTACTTCCGATTTCAAGGATAGTAAATATTGGCGAGATACTTCGGTAGATTACAGCGGACGTAAAGCAGATGTTTACAACGATATCGGTATGCCTGATATCAAATCGGAAGATGAAGAAGTTTATAACGCTGTCAAAGATTATATTCAGGAATTGAAAGATATAGGCGTTGACGGCATACGCTGGGACACTACAAAACATATACAGCTTCCGAGTGATGATGGCTGTCAATTCTGGAACGCTGTAACATCTGTGGAAGGTATGGAACACTACGGCGAAATATTAGGACTGCCCAATGGTGACAGTAGCAGAACCGGAGCAGCTATCAAGAAAGAATATACTGAGTATATGAGTGTAACCGATGATACATACTGCAAATATATCCGTGATTCATTCAATGATGGTACAGCTACATCTTCGACAGGATACATGACTAATTTGGATAGTTATAGTATTGCAGCAGATAAACTGGTTTATTGGGCTGAAAGTCATGATACATGGTCAAATAATAAAGACTATGGATATTCTAATGAAATGCCGCAGAATGTCATTGACAAAACATACGCTATTGTAACCGCCCGCAGCGATGCTACAGTATTGTATTTCTCCCGTCCTGAATACAGATACAAGGAAAACATCAAAGCCGGCGCAAAAGGCAGCACACATTTTACAAGTCCGGAAGTAGCCGCAGTAAACCATTTCCATAATGTTATGACCGGCGGCGATTGTTATTGCACAAAAGGTGATAACTCGGCGGCTGCTGTTTGCCGTCCATACGGTGCAGTTGTTGTAAAATCTGAAGGCGGCAGCAGCTATGTCACCATCACCAACGGCGGCAGCACCACTGCGGCAGGTGAATATAAAGACGAAATCACAGGAAATACATGGACTGTTACAAACGACCGAATTACAGGTGATATAGGAAAAACAGGAATAGCTGTTCTTTATAATATTTCCCAATATCCTGATATACAAGCGCTTGCTCCTTCATCAGGCTCATCAAATGAAACAACTTACACTACTCTGTATTTTGACAACTCTCAATATAACTGGAGTACTGTTTATGCTTATGTCTATGACGGTATGGGTACTGAGAAAAATGCCGAATGGCCGGGTCAGCGAATGACGCTCGACTCAACAACCGGTCTGTACAAGCTTACTGTAAATAACTACAACGGAAACGCAAGGGTAATTTTTGTAGAAAATGATACAAAAAACAATACCAACCGATACCCTGCAAGCGGTGCGCCGGGAATGGACTGTCCTGACGATGCTATGATTCTTACCAAAGATAATTCAATTGTTGTCTGGGATAAATACGCACCACAAAGTACAACAGCCGAGGGCAGTGTATCTGCTGCCGGTTCGGAAACCTTTACAGATACACTTGAAGTAACTCTTTCAGCTGATGGTGTAACAAATCCCATTTATATGACATCTGAGGGCGGTTACGGCTCTTTTACGGATGGTCAGACAATCACTATTGGTAACAAGACCTATGGCGGTGATATAAAAGTAGCCGTAAAAGGTTTGAGAACTGACGGCACGATGGCGTCACAGGTAAAGACATTTACAAAGCTCAAAGAGGGCGCAACTCTGTTTTTCAAACCAAATGGCAAATGGACAGGTTCACGTTATGCCGTTTATACATGGGTTGATGGAACAACAAACGAATGGGTTGATTTAACTCTGCTAAGTAATGGCGTTTATTATGCAAAACTTCCTGATAACGTAAACTGGCAGAATGTTATCTTCTGTCAAATGAAATCCGGAACAACTGAAAACAGTTGGGGTAACAAAGAATATCAAACTGTTGATATTTCTATTCAACACAATGGGGATAACTGTTTCACGCTAACCGGAACGGATTCAGCCGCAACAAGTAAGTATACCGGCTCGTGGAGTCAACTCGCCCCGACAAATAAAATTGTATGTGATAACTTTACCGGTGCGGAAGACGGCGGCGGCGGTGTGCTTTTCCAGATTCAGTATGAAGGACTGCTCAACGATGTTTACAACCAGCTAATGGCTCATAACGCAATTATTGACATTTCTTCGTACAAGATTCCGTATACTTCGACATCTAATTTTGCTAATATGCTGTTGCAATCATTGCTTAGAACATATCCGGAACTGTTCTTTTTTGATTATTTCAATAGTTTTAGTATTTCTTCAAGCAATGGTACATCATATTATTCATCAATAACACCCGTATATAAAATGGAAAAACCAGAAGCAGATACAAAATTAGCAGCTTTCCATGAAAAAGCTGAATGGTATCTTTCAAAGATTGATAACAGCATGGATGATTTCACAAAAGCTCTTGTTCTGCATGACCAGATAGTTCTGAACAGCTATTATGATATCAACTACAGATCAAATTACACTTTCATGGTTGACGGTTATGGTGTGTGCCAGAACTATGCAGAAGTTTATGCCTATCTGTTGGCACAGGCAGGTATAAGAAGCGAAATCGTAATTTCCGATGATATGAATCACGAGTGGCTTATGGTTTGTCTTGACGGTCAGTATTATCATGTAGATATCACATGGGACGATCCTACTGTCGGATACTATTACGGCGGCAGCGGAGATGCACCCGATAAATCTATTCACCAATTTTTCCTGCTCGGCGAAAACCAGATACAATCTACTGACTATCTTGCAACATTCGGCGATGGTGCAGACAAGCTTCACAGCGGTTTCAGCACCTATAACAGCACATCAGCTGATTATGACAATTACAACAATATGCATATGGACAGCAGTCCATTCTTTAATATAAACGGAGTTCTGTATACTATGTACAAAGCTGACAATTCCGCATACGTTGCCTCTTACGATAATAGCAACGACAGCTTTGACACAGATTCTCTCCCTGCTATTACAGAACACTGGAGTACAGATGGCGGTTACTGGTACGGCAATTATTCAAGCCTTGCAGAAAACGATGGTCTGCTTTACTTCAACGGAGAGCATGATGTGTATTACTACAATCCTGCAACCCATCAGCAAAAAAATTGTTTTACATACAGTGATGGTCAGCTTTATGGTATGTATATTCAGAACGGTAAAATTTACGGTCTTACAGCAACAGACCCGAATACAAAGCCTACGTCTGTTCAGCTCATTGATTGTGCGGATATAGCACAGCCTGTTTTCTATACTGTAACATGGCAGAACTATGACGGAACTGTTCTCGAAACAGACGAAAATGTTGTTGAAGGTACAATACCTGAATATAATGGCGCAACACCTTCAAGGCCGGCTGATTTACAGTATACTTATACATTCAGCGGCTGGGATGTTGAACCGCAGGCTGTAACATCTGACGTTACATACACAGCACAGTTTGACTGTACTCAGGTCGGAACAATTACTGTCACGGTTGATAATTTCATCGGTTGGGATAATATGTGTATTCATTACTGGAATTCAGAAGGCAATACAGCTTGGCCCGGTATCAGCATGATTCCGACAGACGAAAATAAATTCACCTACACTGTAACAATCCCTGCAAGCGTTACCGGAGTTATATTCGACAACGGAAATAAAGATAATATTGCAAAAACTTCTGATATAACTTCAAACATAAAGGATGGACAGCATTGGGCTGTAAGTCTGAATGGTAGCAGTGTTACAGTCAGAACAGTTCCTACCTACTATTTGGTTGGTACGATGACTAACTGGGCAAGTGGTATTGAAAACGCTCAAATATTTACTCCGTATGAGAATGACAGCGGAATAGAAGAATATCAACTGACGACTACATTCAGCGAAGGCGATAAAATAAAGGTTTACAGCAGTAAAGAAACATGGTTTCCAGAAGGTGGCGGCAACTCTTATAAGATAAACGACAGCGGAACTTATACAATACATTTCCGTCCGAATTATAATGGCGATGATTGGTACAGCAATGTATTTAAAGTTGAGAATATCACCCAATACACCGTAACATGGCTGAACTATGACAGCACAGAACTCGAAACAGATCTCGTTATATACGGCGATACTGTTGAGTACAATGGTGAAACTCCTGTAAAAGCAGATACAACACAGT
>CACXGC010000099.1 GCA_902767155.1 uncultured Ruminococcus sp.
TCTGCCTCACCTTTAGGGGAGGTGCTGAGCGTCAGCGAGGCGGAGGGGTTCCTTTTTTTGTGTAATTTTCAGATTTGCTCATTTATATTAATAGAATAAAATTAATTTTATAGTGAGGTGTGTTTTTTTTGAAAAAGATTTTCAAGTTATTTATATCAGCCATAATTGTAACATTTTCCTTATTTTCTTTTGTATCTCATGCCCAAACCGAATTTATACCCGATAATTTTATATATCTTTCGGACGGAAATGATGGCTTTTGTGTTTTCGACAAGGAAAATAACTCCCTTTTGAAAATTGACAAAAACGGAACAAAAAAATATGCTGAAATTGATGATACAAAATCCTATAGTAAAATTTTCGCTCACAATGGTGAAATATACCTTTTAAGCGAGTTCAAAAACAACAGCATAATTACAACAGTTACTTCAAAAAATACGTACTGTATCACCTTTTCAAATGTTCTCATGAAAGACAATTGTTTTCTTGCCGAATCTACAGACAGATTTTATGTAACTGACAGACGTTACCCCGATACATTGTTACTATGTGACTCTGATGGTATTCAACTGAGCAAAATAAAGCTCGACAACAAAATTTTGTCACTTTTCTATTGTGACAATCTGCAATCAGTTGTTGCTGAAACAGAAAAAGGTTTTTATATCGTTACGAAAAATAAAAATATAGCTTGTCCCGTTCCATACGGAAAATTCACTTATTACAACAATACTTTTTGTGATGAAAAAAATAATGTCTACAGCTTTGATGAGAATACCGGAACAGAAAAATTATACACCCTGCCATACGAACATTCTGTCTTAACTCAGGACGGAATATACTGCTCTGATAATACAACTGTATATCTGCTTGACTTTTCAGGAAAAGAATCAAAGTATTTTAATGCGGAAACAAAAGTGTATTCCTTGCTCTCAGGAAAAAACTCTGTTGCATTTATTACAGATAACGGTCTGCAAATACTCGATAAAAAACAATTACTACCCGTTTCCCGTCCTGTTCCTCAGGTTTCGGAAAATAGCGAAAAACATTCTAAATCGGTTAAAAATAACGAAAGTTCATTGCCAACACCAAAACCGCAAACTGTAAAAAATAATGAAAACTCGTCAATAAAAACAGAGTCCACTTCCGAAAAAATACCGGATTACACTGTATTCAGCAATACTCTTAGAATTGCAGGAAATTATATATTTCTCGATAAGCCTTTGACAGTTGCACAATTAAAGAAATCTTTTGATTATAACGATAATACGGTTTCCGTAATTAATCACAACGGCAAAGAAACAACATCCGGCAAAGTAGGAACTTCATGGCAGATAATATTTACCGGAAACACTACAATTACATACAACATATGCCTTATGGGAGATGTTACCGGTGAAGGTAATATTAACAGCAATGATGTAAAAATGTTGACCGATTATCTTTTCGAGAAAATAGAACTGAATAATGCCGAACTTTATGCCGCTGATGTTGACGAGGATTCGGTAATATCCCTGAAAGACCTCTACAGCATATTCAAAAATATTTGATAATATCCCCTCAGAAAATCGGATAATAATCTGATATTTCTGAGGGGTATAAAATTCACTCAAACTATGGAAACCGAATTTTTTCTGAACCAATAATCAAGCTGTATTATATATGCCAATATCTGCGGCGCACGCATTAACTGACCGTACCATGGTGATGATATCTGTTCCGGATTCTGTATTATATCTTCGACCCCGCTTTTATCTAATATTTCCGATAACGGTGAATTTGTATCTGACATTATCTCATGTACTTTATTTACACACAATTCAAAATAAAGAGGATTATGAGTTTTAGGATACGGACTTTTCTTACGTTCTATTATAATATCTGGCAAAAGTCCGCTGAATGCTGCTCTTACAATACCCTTTTCTCTTCCACGCAATGCCTTTATTTTCCATGGAAGATTAAACGCATAATCTACTATCCTGTAATCACAAAACGGTACTCTTACTTCCAGACCGTTATACATAGAAGTTCTGTCTTTTCTGTCGAGAAGTGTCTGCATGAACCAATAATAATTCAAAGAAAACATTTCTCTCATTCTTGCATCAATTTTACTGTCGGAGGGCAGTTTTTCGGTGTTATTGCAAGTATCAAGATATCGCTGACGCACATATTCTTCACCATGCGGAAGAATTTCTTTTTTCAGAATCGAACGACGTATATCTAACGAGCGTGACCACGGAAAATTGTCGTCAAACAGTATCTTAGAATTATGATACCACGGATATCCTCCAAAAAGTTCATCAGCACATTCTCCTGACACACCAACTTTAAAATCTTTTCTTATCTCTCGGCAGAAAAGCAGAAGCGATGAATCAACATCTACCATACCGGGAAAATCTCTTGCGTCTACTGCATCAGTCAATGCTCTGAAAAGATCATAGTTATTTATAGTCACACTATGATGTTCAGAACCAATTGCATCTCTCATAATACCGATAAATTCACTATCCGGTGTTGGCTGAAAAAGACTTTTTTTAAAATACATCCCATTGTCCTGATAGTCAACAGAATATGTGTCTATCGGCTTCATACTGTTTTTCTTTCTGTTCTCCGAAGCAACATAGGATATAATACTTGAATCCAACCCACCCGATAAAAAACAGCAAAGCGGAACATCTGAAACAAGCTGTCTTTCTATTGAATCAATAAGCAGTTCCCTGACATCTTTTATACTTTGCTCAACATCAGCATCATGTTCATGAGCTTTTAGAGAAAAATACCTTTTGCGTGAATAACTTTTTCCGTCATAAATCATATATTCTCCCGGAAGAAGTTCTTTTACTCCACGATATATGCCCTGTCCTAAAGTCCTTCCCGGTCCGATCAAAAGTAATTCACTAAGTCCGTTCTCATCTATTTCATGCGAAACTAACGGATTTTTAAGCAGTGTTTTTACTTCTGATGCAAAAATCATACCGCTTTCATAAGGATAAAAGAAAAATGGTTTCACTCCTACCCTGTCACGAGCCATAAATAAAACGTTTTCCGCTTTATCCCATATTGCAAAAGCAAAAATACCATTCAGTCTGTAAACACATTGTTCTCCCCAATGAATAAATGATGTAAGAACCACCTCTGTGTCACTTCTTGTTATAAATTCATATCCTCTTTGTCTAAGCTCATCCCTTATTTCATCTGTATTATATAACTCCCCGTTATATACAATAGTATAACTTTTTTCACCAATTCTTTTCGTCATCGGCTGCCTGCCGTTCTCTACATCTATAACCGAAAGACGACGATGAATCAATGCTACAGGATTTTCGATCATCATACCGGACGAATCCGGTCCTCTTCTCTTCAATGAATCTGACATTTCATCAAGAATAGGCTGTGCCTCTCTTAGATTAAGAAATCTATCATACCAACCTGCAATTCCGCACATAATATCCCTCCGGTAATCATGTAATGTAGGGTTGCTTATAGTAATGTCCCTTTTAACATAATATACTGCAAATCATTGTAATGTTACTCATCCGAAAAAACGTCTGCTCAATTCTTTCTTTTGCATAGTCAGAACAAAAACTGCACACATAATTATCAATGCAGCACTTCCCATATATGTTACTGACGTGACATTCGCTTCATGACCGCCAAATATTGAAAATACATTTGCTGTCGGTTTGAATATCAAACACAAAACATAAGTTACAGTACATGACAAAACAGAATTTAGAACTCTGAACAATAGATATTTCCAGAATTTCAATGGTATGTCACGAAGAATAGACAGTATTTGAAAATGTACACATAGTCCTCCAAAACCTACCGCTGCCGAATACCACCAAAGCGGCAAACCATTTTGTTTCACTGCATTACAAGCCGATGTTACTTCTAAGAAAATTGTACATATTGTTTCAGTGACTCTTTCAGAGATACCAATATTTGACAGCAGCATTCCAATATAATTTATAACTCCATTTTCATATACTACTCGGATAACTACCGAAAACAAAATTACCAATGCTGTCATTTCCAGCATAGACCGTGCTGCATCTCCAGATGAATCCGTAATCACACCTGCTGTTTCAGAAACGAATTTTTCAGAATCTTCGTTTTTTATAACATCCCCCACATATTGTTCTTTCTTACGTCCGCACAATATACCTATTACAACGCACGATATAACCTGAGAAACGTAGAGTATTATACCGGCATCTCTGTTTTTTAACATGACCGTTCCTACCGCTGTAATCATAAATGCAGGTCCTGAACATACACAGAAATGCATCATTTTTTCAGCCTGACATGATGTTATTTTGCCGCTGCTGTATAAAATCTGCACACATTTTGCACCAACCGGAAAACCGCCTATCATACTCATAAATGTAGCAGGAGCGCAAATAGATGGTAATCCGAAAATTTTTTCGGAAATATGCAAAGGAAACTTTTTCAACTTCTCAACCACACCCGACCTCATAATGAACGTGGAAATAAACATATATGGAAATAATGACGGAATCAGTATTTCTGCACAATTTTTCATTCCCTGTTCTGCTCCATGCGCACAACTCTGCGGAAACAATAATAGTATACAGAGAAAAGTTATGGAAAAAATAACAGGCACTGCTCGTCTTATCTTCAACGATAACCACATAATCATCACCGAAAAATTATATGCTTTAAGGTATTTTCCAGATTACTAAAACATAATATTTTGCAGAACTTGTGAGGTGACTACGTATGAAAACAGAATCAAGCCATAAACTAAAAGAAAAATATACCATCAATACCCATAATATAAACATGATAATAAATTTTAATCGTGAAGTTATTTTCGAAGGATGTAAAGGCGTAGTAGAATACACCGACAACTCAATAAAATTGAACACCGGAAAATTTCTTGTTGCATTTAACGGCAGAGGACTTCATATACAATGCATGAATGAATCAAATATTGTGATCGTAGGCTTTATAACATCAATCGAATACATTATGTGAGGTAAAATATGTTCCTTGTAAAATTTCTCAGGTGGATATACGGCTATTTTGAATTCTGTATAAACGGACGTTTCCCTGAGCGTTTTCTGAATCTCGCTGCAAGAAATGGTCTTGTAATATGGGACAGCAGCGGAACAAAAGAAACTCTGAGGGCTAAAGCAAGAAGTTCTGACAAAAACAACATATATCTTTTTGCACAAAAATCAGAAAATAACGTAACTATAATAAAAAATTACGGTCTACCATACCTTTGTAGTATATATAAAAATCGAGCAGGACTTTTTTGTGGAATGATATTGGGCTGTATTTTATGCTGTTATCTGTCCGGATATATATGGACTATCAAAATAAACTCACCGAAAGGCATAAACTCGTATGAAATACGTGAGGAACTCAGACAACTCGGATTTTATGAAGGAATACGCTTTTCTCAGAAAGAAGTAAATCGTGTTGAACATTCTATTAAAATACAGGACAAAAGAATAAGCTGGCTTAATATTAACATTTTCGGAACTAATGCTGTAGTGGAAATAAGTGCAACATCCGGAAAAGTAAAAATGGCTGAGGAAAATAAAAATATCGGCAATCTTAAATCGACTGCCGATGGTACTATAACAAAAATAAATGTAAGAAAAGGTAACAGCACTGTTCATGTTGGTGACGGTATAACTAAAGGTCAGCTTTTAGTCAGCGGTACTACCGAGTATAGTGACGGAACAACTTTAATTTCAGACAGTGACGGCGAAATATATGCCAAAACATCCAGAACCGTTGTACTGCATATGAACAAAACATATGATAGGATAAAATTCACAGAAAACTCCTTATCAAAAAAAGAAATCAATTTTTTTGGAATATCAATTCCTATAACATTTTGTGGAAATCCGGAAAATAATTATTGTAAAACAGTTATTCGACAACGTGCTGTTTTCTTACAGCAGGAACTACCAATTACAGTGACCGAAGAAAAATGGTTACACTACAATATCATTCCCACAAATATATCAAAAGAATTTGCAAAACAACAATTGCAGAAACGTCTGCAACTTTACGAAGTTTTTCTTTTGTGCAGCAATGATAAAACCATACTCGCAAAAAATATTTCGTTCGACGAAAATAAAAATGACTACGTTTTGACAGCAAATTATATAATCGAAGAAAACGTATGTGAGAAATCATATGTAAGAATCAAAGAATCATAACTTACTTATATCAAAATCAGGTATATACCGGCTGTTTGCGGAATCAAGTTCCTGCACAAAACCATCAAGTGAAAGTTCTTCCAGCACTGAAAGTACTTTCTCATATTCTCTCGGAGTTATACAGCGATTTATTTCCGGATATTTTTCCGCCATACCCACAGGAGTATACTGCCCCATAAGACTTACAAGAATATCGTCCGAATACTCTTTATCAAGGTATCTCAGAACTTCTATAGAATTTTTAGTATTCTGCGGCAGTATCAGGTGTCGGACTATTGTTCCTTTTTTCATTATACCGTTTTCTTCAAATTCAGGTTTACCGGTCTGACGCACCATCTCTCTAATTGCCGGTGCAGCATAATCAAAATAGTCCGCCGCTTTTGAATATCGGGCTGAAACTTCACTGCGGATATATTTCAAATCCGGCAGATAAACAGATACTATCCCTTCTAATCTTTTCAGCGTTTCCACTTTTTCATAACCACCGGTATTGTAAACAATCGGAACTTTCGGACGGTAAACAGAAAATGCTTCAATAATGCTTTCAACATACGGTGTCGGACTGACCAGATTTATATTATGTACTCCCTGTTCTTCAAGTGCTTTAACATATTCAATAAACTCATGCACCGTAATATTTTTTCCGTAGCCGTAAGTACTGATTTTCTGATTTTGACAAAATACACATGATAACACACAGCCTGAAAAGAAAATCGTTCCCGAACCTTTTGTTCCGCTGATACATGGTTCTTCCCAAAAATGAGGCGCTGATCTTGCAATTCTTAGCATATTTCCCATTTTGCAGAAACCTTTTCCGCTTTCACTTGTTCTCTTTGCGTTACAATTTCTCGGACATAAAGAACAAATATATTCTTCCATCATAATAATTCTCCCCTACATGAAAAGAACGCCGGTTTGTTCCGACGTTCCTTCCTCTATATAATTGCTAATTTGAGAAAGCGTAATTATACATCACACTGCATCTGCTTATTCTGTATGCCGCATAAACAAACTACATTCTCTATCACGCTGACAAGATTGTCTGTTATTTCTTTTTCATCATTGCCGCTCAATCCCAACGCCTTGCCCAACTCTGCATAATCCGAACGAGCATCTTCACTCTCAGCAGCACTAATCCTTACAATATCAGCAAGATATTCCGATGTGCCGTCAACATTTATTATACTGCTTGTATTTGCATATGCTATTGCAGACATTGTTATTGCTTCACCAAGTTTTTCACAGCTCTTCGGTGCATCCGAACCGCTATTAATAACTTCCGGAAGATAGTCTATAATGTTGCGTATCGCCTTTTCAGCAAAGCCGTCTGTATATTCTGTTGCTGTCTGTGAATCAAAAGCATTGACTGCACGAACAAGGGCATTTAATCCTGCTTTGGCAGCCTGTTCCTTTTTGTGTACAAGCATAAAGTCACCATCAACGACAGCCATATCCGGCATCAATTCGTAATCTGCAACTATATACTCCTCATCATTGTCATAGAAAACCGCATAAGGCGAAACCTCAGAAGCATTACCGTTTATGTCAGGAATCGCAGTCAAAAACGACTTTATACCCTGTTTGGGAAATATTTTTTCCCTGCACGTTATATCATTAAAGTCCGAAGAAATTTCACGAATATCTATCTCCGGATACTCATACATAAAACGCATCAGCTTTGCACTATCAATTGCTGTACCACTGCCAAAAGCTACAATAACATCCGGCTCGAACAACTTGACTGCTTTTGCTCCTTCGCATAATGTCTTAAAATCCGCTGAATCTTTTATATTGAAGTAACAAAAATGCTGTATTGACAAACTGTCCAGTTCCTTTTCAATTGCAGAAACCGCCCCATTTTTGTAAAGCAATAAATCTGTTACAATAAAAGCTTTCTTTTTACCGTATACGGATTTAAGTTCATCAAGTGCAACAGGCATACAACCTTTTTTGAAATACACCTTTTCTGGAATTCTTAACCAATACATATCAAATTTCCCCTTCACCAAACATACGATACAAACCGCCCGAAAGTACTCCGGACAAATCCGCAGTACTTTCAGACAAAAGTTTTATCAATTATTTCAGGAGGTTCTCAGGAATATTGTCTCCATAGTAAGCCTGAAGGAACATATATTTAATCTCGCTCATAAGCGGATATCTCGGATTTGCACCTGTGCACTGGTCATCAAAGGCATTCTCTACCATTTCATCCAATGTAGCAAGGAAATCCTCTTCTTTTACGCCATAATCTGCAATTGTCTTCTTAACACCACATCTTGCTTTCAGTTCCTCGATCTTCTCAATGAACAGATCAAGTGTCTCATTATCATCTTTACCGCAAACGCCGCAGAAACGTGCACATTCACAATATCTTTCAAGTGTGTGCGGGAATGCATACTGTGAGAATGTACCCATCTTAGGCGGAACAGGCTCTGCATTGAACTTGAGAACATAGGAAATAAGAAGTGCATTTGCGATACCATGCGGTATATGATGGAACGCACCAAGCTTATGCGCCATTGAATGACACACTCCAAGGAATGCATTAGCAAATGCCATACCTGCCATAGTTGATGCATTTGCCATCTTTTCACGGGCAATAGGATCATTTGCTCCATTTTCGTAAGCTGACGGCAGATATTCAAATACCGTTTTCATTGCCTGAAGGGCAAGTCCGTCTGTATACGGAGTAGCCATAATTGATGCATATGCTTCAAGGGCATGAGTCAGAGCGTCTATACCTGATGCACTTGTAAGTCCTCTGGGCTGATTCATCATATTATCAGCATCAATAATTGCCATATTCGGCAAAAGTTCATAATCAGCAAGAGGATATTTGATATGTGTCTTCTCGTCTGTGATAACGGCAAAAGGTGTAACTTCCGAACCTGTACCTGATGATGTCGGAATAGCTATAAAATATGCTTTCTCGCCCATTTTCGGGAAAGTATAGATTCTCTTGCGGATATCCATGAAACGCATTGCCATATCCATAAAATCTGCTTCCGGATGCTCATAAAGTACCCACATAATCTTGCCGGCATCCATTGCAGAACCGCCGCCGAGTGCGATTATAACATCAGGCTCAAACAAACGCATAGCGTCAGCACCTTCAAGTGCAGATGCAAGTGTCGGGTCAGGCTGTACATTGTAGAAAGCTGTATGCTGAATACCCATCTGGTCAAGCTTATCTTCAATCGGCTTTACATAACCGTTCTTGTAGAGGAAAGAGTCTGTTACAATGAATGCTTTCTTCTTGCCCATAACACTGCCAAGCTCATCAAGAGCAACCGGCATACAACCTTTTTTGAAATATACCTTCTCCGGTACTCTGAACCAAAGCATATTTTCTCTGCGTTCTGCGACCTGCTTGATATTGAGCAAATGTTTTACTCCAACATTTTCTGAAACAGAGTTTCCGCCCCATGAACCGCATCCGAGTGTAAGTGACGGATTGAGTGCGAAGTTATAAAGATCTCCGATACCACCCTGAGACGAAGGAGTATTTATAAGAATACGGCAAGTCTTCATTGCATTATAATGCTTTGCAATTTTCTCTTTCTGTGCCGGATGAATATAAAGCGATGATGTATGACCATAGCCGCCGTCTGCTACCAACTGTGCAGCTTTTGCGAGAGCTTCATCAAAATCCGCTGCTTTATACATTGCAAGAACCGGTGAAAGTTTTTCATGAGCAAATTCTTCGCTTATATCAACAGACTCTACTTCACCGATCAGTACTTTTGTATCTTCCGGAACATTAACACCTGCAAGTGCAGCAATGGTATGAGCTTTCTGACCAACAATCTTTGCATTAAGTGCTCCGTTGATGATTATGGTCTTTCTAACCTTATCGAGCTCTTCTCCCTCAAGGAAGTAGCAGCCTCTGTATGCGAATTCTTTCTTTACTTCGTCATAAATATCTGCAAGAACAGTTACACTCTGCTCTGATGCACAAATCATACCGTTATCAAATGTCTTTGAATGAATAATCGAATTAACAGCCACTTTTATATCAGCAGTACTGTCTATGATAACGGGAGTATTTCCTGCACCAACGCCAAGTGCCGGCTTGCCTGATGAATATGCTGCCTTCACCATACCCGGACCGCCTGTTGCAAGAATTGTATCAGAATTCTTCATCAGTTCATTTGTAAGTTCAAGTGAAGGAACGTCAATCCATCCTATAATATTTTCAGGAGCACCTGCTGCTACAGCTGCATCAAGTACAACTTTTGCTGCTGCAATAGTAGATTTCTTCGCACGTGGGTGTGGGCTTATAATGATACCGTTTCTTGTTTTAAGGCACACAAGAGCCTTAAAGATAGCGGTTGATGTCGGGTTTGTAGTAGGGATAACAGCACCGATAACACCGATCGGTTCTGCAATTTTTCTCAAACCGAAAGCACTGTCATACTCAATTTCCCCGCAAGTTTTTGTATCCTTATATTTATTGTAAATATATTCTGCCGCATAGTGATTTTTGATAACCTTATCTTCAACAACACCCATGCCTGTTTCTTCTACTGCCATTTTTGCAAGCGGAATACGTGCCTGGTTTGCAGCAATAGCTGCTGCTTTGAAGATCTTATCAACCTGTTCCTGAGTGTAAGAAGAAAAAACTTTCTGAGCTTCTCTTACCTGAGCGAGCTTTGCATTGAAGCTGTCAAGATCCTGAACAAGTACATTTTCTGCATTAACTTCGACTTCATTAATGTTTGCCATAGCCGTTATGCCTCCAAATAAATTTTTCTCAAATCGCAATCTTTTTGATTACATACATATTATAAATGATTGTTAAAAAGTTGTCAATATCATTTTTTTACCGTCAACGGTATTCTTCCTTTTCCAAAAAGCAAAGCATGGTTAATATGTTCAATTATTATCATTATTGCACCAAAAACTATGAAATAATCCTACACCCTACCTAACATCACCGTTGAAAATAACAGTAAAAAATATATTGGCATCATAAATTTTATGCAATACTACAGTTTTTAACAAAGCACCTCCCTATTCAAGCATCTTTTTGATTGCACTCCGTCTGAGCATTTTACCGTTAAGATAAACAAATTCATCCGGATCACCTTGTGCCAGTTTTTCGAGTTCTTCCGTATTCATATCTGCCATATAATCATCATCCATATTCTTATTTTCATCTTGTGGCTGAAACGGCTCTATTACACGCATTTCAACAGACTGGTAAGTAAGGAATACTATTATATACGCACTGAATACCGGCAGAAATAAAAGAAAAGGAATTACTATCATAACAATACGCAGTATGCCTCTTGAAAACATATTGAATGTAAGCATAAAAATCGCCAGCGCTATAAATGACAGTAAAACTTTCAGATGGTTCAAAAAGCCACCCGGCACAAGTACAACCGAGTTTTTTATCATATCAAAAAACTTAAGTTCCACAGAAACAGTCATTGTAAGTATACTATTTTCCATGAAAACAAAAAACACTGTAAATATTATCGTAAAAATAAACGACAGTATGAGAAATACATTACTTTCAGCTGAATAATATAGTGAGAACGCAAGACTTAGCCCAAATGTTATAATATAAACAATAACAGAATTTATCAGAAAATATCTTGCATTTTCTTTTATTCCTTTCACAAAATCCCTGACAGGCTTTATTTTTTCCTGTCTTGTCACTTTTAGCACAACATAAAACAAGCCTGCTAAAAATGGTGACATGAATGGGATTGCAAGAAGTATTATCGGAAGATTTACAAAACCTGCCATATTTAACAAGTACAAAATCCCTATGAAAAATATCATCGGCACACAAAAAATAAGGTTGACTATAGTAAGCTGACCCAAATTATCAATATAGCCGCCGAAAAAATCTACAAAACCATACTTTCTTTTTTTACTATCCATCAAGTATACACATCCTAAAACCTAAATATCCACGAAAAGAAAAACGAAAAAAGCATATCAACCGCTGACGACAACGAAGCTATAAACAAAAAATAAAGCATAGACAGTATATAATGTTTCATTTGAAGTCTCGGATCATCGCTTACTGCTGTTTTTCTGAACAACGATATCAATCGAAATGTATTGCGTACTGATTCTTGCGCAGATGCACAAATGACCGCAGAACAGAGAAATGCTCCCGGAAGAATCACAAGAATATTATAAAATATACCCTGTATACCATAGGTACAATAAAGATATCCAACAGACAAGCCATAACCATAACCCTTGACGAAAGGAATAAACACTGTTACAATTTCTCCCCATAGGGATAAGCCTGCCAGAAATATCACAAGAATGAAAATAAATGCAGATGCAAATGATGCTACAAACGCATCTATCATTCCTTGAGTACATCGAACTTTAAAATTTGTCTGAAATACTATATCCAGCTTCTCCATCATTTTGTTATCGGAGTTTCTGCCGCTGAAAGCACCTGCTACTATACCTGCAAACAGTGTAAATATAAAAACAGCAAAAATCCTGTTTTTTCTGATATCCGGAAGCAGCGGATGCTCTATTTTCTTAAACTTTGCCGAAAAAATTACCCTCTTCATAAACATTAACTCTCCCTGTATAATGACACGATTTTTTATTTTTGCTGTTAATGTTTATGAAAACAACCTCTTTGTTATGAGTAGAACTTTTCAGCGTAACGTACACTGTCCATAGCATCTGCGCCGTAATAATCTGCGCCTATCATATCAGCGTATTCTTGGTTCAGTACAGCACCGCCCACCATTATCTTTATATTTCTGTCCGTCTCATTCAATAATTTTATAGTCTCAGCCATTGACGGAACTGTTGTTGTCATCAAAGCACTAAGTCCTACAAGTTTACACTTATGCTGTACCGCACAGTCACGTACAGTTTCCGGCGGAACATCTCTGCCAAGGTCATAAACTGTAAATCCGTAGCTTTCCATCAGAACTTTTACAATATTCTTTCCTATATCGTGAATATCTCCCTTGACCGTGGCAAGCACAATTGCTTTGCTGCTGTCTGATTGTCCCGTCGGTATACTTTGCTTTACAACCTCAAAAGCTGCCGATGCAGCGTCCGCACTCATAAGCAGTTGAGGCAGATATGCTTTTTTCTGCTCAAATGCTGTCCCTATCTCATTCAGTGCCGGAATAATGTGGTTATTGATAACTTCGAGCGGCTCTGTATTTACAAGCAATTCTCCTACCTTTTGAACTGCGAGTTCTTTCAAACCTTTTACTACTGCTGCATGAAGTGTTTCTGCTCCGGCAGAATTATTTGTTTTCTGCACATTTTCCGCATTTGAGGATGCGTAGCGAATATAATCCGAACACCCTGTATCAAGCATATTCAAAGCACGATATGCATGATAAACATTCATCATCGCCAAAGAAAAAGGATTCATTATCGCACAATTAAGTCCATTCTGCAATGCATTTGCATAAAATGTTGAAGTTATTATATCACGCTGCGGTAAACCGAACGATATATTTGAAATTCCCAAACTTGTCTTTACACCAAGCTGTCTTATAAGTTTCACCGATTCAAGAGTAACTATTGCGCTCTCAGGATTTGATGATATTGTCAAAGCAAGCGGATCTACAATTATTTCTTTTTTAGAAACCCCGTATTCTTTTGCACGGGCAATTATTTTAGCAGCTATATCTGCCCTGCCCTGTGCAGTATCCGGAATTCCTTTTTCGTCTATTGTCAATGCTATAAGTCCGCCGCCATACTTTTTTACTGCCGGCAAGACATTTTTCATACTTTCTTCAGTACCATTCACAGAGTTGACAAGAGGCTTTCCGTTATAAACACGCATTCCCTTCTCAAGTGTTTCAAAATTAGTGGTATCTATCTGCAAAGGCAAATCAGTAACTGATTGAATAGCCTTTACACATTCGGTCATCATTTCAGTCTCATTTATTTCCGGAAGCCCAACATTTACATCAAGTATATGAACTCCTGCATCACTCTGGCGAATAGCCTCATTGAGAATATAGTTCAGGTTCTTTGTACGAAGAGCCTCTTTTAGTTTTGATTTTCCTGTCGGGTTTATACGTTCACCTATAAGTATAGGGTCATCATCAACAAAAACTGCATGGGTATATGAAGAAACACAGGTATAATTCTTTTCCGTCGGCAAACAATATGATATATCCTTCGTTTTTTCCACAGTTTTTCTTATAAACTCTGGAGTCGTACCACAACATCCTCCGAGAATTGTTCCACCCTCGTTTGCTATTCTCAGCATATAATCCGAAAATTCTTCTGCACCGATATTGTATACAGTCTTTCCTTCTCTTACTTCCGGAAGTCCTGCATTCGGATTAACTATAACAGGCAATGAACTGTATTTTCTGAATTCCCCTATAATTTTCAGCATGATATCCGGTCCAAGAGAGCAATTCATTCCCAATGCATCTACACGGAGTCCTTCAAGCATTGCTATCATAGCTGCCGGATCAGCTCCCGTCATAAGTTTTCCAGAAGCATCGTATACATTGGTCACAAAAATTGGAAGATCACTATTTTCTTTAGCTGCAAGAACTGCCGCTTTTGTTTCGTAACTGTCATTCATGGTTTCTATCAGTATCAAATCTGCTCCACATTTGGCAGCTACTTTTACATTATCGGCAAAAATAGAAACTGCATCCTCAAAAGCCAACGACCCTAACGGTTCAAGCAACTGACCGGTTGATCCCATATCAAACGCAACAAATGCATTTTCTCTTCCCTGTGCCGCTGTTCTGGCACATTTTATTCCTGCGGCAATCAGTTCCTCATAATTATCAAATTTTTGTCGGTTTACTCCAAACGTATTCGTTTTTACAATATTTGCTCCGGCATCAAAATACATATTATGCAATGAAATAATTTTTTCCGGACTTGTTATATTCCACAATTCCGGCGACTGTCCCGGCGGAAGTCCCATACCCTGCAATACTGTTCCTGTACCTCCATCGAAATACACTCTTTTTTCCTTTATAAGCTCAGTTATTTTTTTCATTTTTTATCCCCATTATTGCTGTAATTGATTTCATAGGTGTCATCAAAAAAGACGGCGAAAGGCTTATCCCCAGAAGCCATTGTGCATCAAGCCTGTCAAGAAGAGGTTTTTGCAATGTCAGAGAAAGATCTCCGTAACCCGGACTAAACCTCGGTACACAACTGATTTTTCCCTGAATTTTTTTTGCCGCATAGTCACAAAACGAATCAGCAGCAGCAGATGCAAGAGCATCAAGTACAAAAAATTCTGCCTGAGAACAAATTTTCATCTTTGCAAGTTCCCTATCCACCGCAATACCGCAAGTCAAAGCAAAAACGAAAGCTTCATTGCATCCTTTCAGATTTTTGTACAAATTACGGCTTTCAGCAAGCATGAAACCAAAATCGACAACATTTTCTTTGCGAAGATCAATATCTGTTCTGATATAAGCACATCTGTAACTAAGCAATGACATCAGCCGTTTTTTTTCAAGCTCAATAAGCTCATCATTATAATTTTTTTCAACACCTAAACGACGTTCCATTTCATTACGGTTTATACAAACATCCTCTGCTTCGGCAGTTATCAACAACACATCAGAATTTCTCAACAATCTCACCTCTTAATGATACTACATCACATCCTGCTTACGTAATTTTCCTCTTTTTACCTGATACAATTATTCCGGTCATTACAAATACAACCGCAAACGCAACAAGTATCAAACTATTTGTCACAAGCAACATAGCACTCGCACGAAGATTTTCAGTTGTGGCTATCTTCACATTGGTGTCAACATACCAATATGTCGGGAAAATATGTGCAAGAGCAACTACCCAGTCCGGCAGATAATTTGTAGAAACAAATACTCCGCAAAGGAAACTTAATCCGAGAGTTATAACATTTACAACTGCCGAAAGCGCATTTTTTTCTTCTATCAATGTACTAAGCATAAACGCAAGCGACAATGCCGTTATACTGAAAAT
The DNA here is from genome assembly GCA_902767155.1 of uncultured Ruminococcus sp. Classification (GTDB taxonomy): domain Bacteria; phylum Bacillota; class Clostridia; order Oscillospirales; family Acutalibacteraceae; genus UBA1213. The sequence continues at coordinate 16,155 of CACXGC010000099.1, forward strand.
CAAGGAATTTATGACAAAGGCTGCTCCTCTTAGTGTCAATACTGTATCGCCTACCATAACAAAACTCAGACCGATAAAAAACAGCCACACAACTATAGCATATGCTAAACTTGCAAGAAAAAGATTAAAGCCGAATTTTTTATAATTCATACTGCTCACAATCGTTCTTTTTCTTACAGAAATCTCGTTAAAACTTGAAAGAACAACACATATGATGAACAAAATACACGCCATCATACTATACGCCGCAAAATTAAAATAATTTGCCGATTTTATCAATGAATTTGTATCAAGCTTTGTTGTCAGAACTACTTTTGTATCATTTTTGAGTGCCTCATTTATCGAAGATATCAGCACATCCTCTGTTATCTTTGTACGCATATAAGTATTCTGCACACGAAGATATCTTTGTATCATATTTTTTGTCAGAGATGCTTCATAGCTGCCTGTCGAACTGATTTCCGGCTGCATTGGTGACTTTTCCAGAACACTTTTTCCGTATCCTTTCGGAATAGTAACAATACAGCTTATATCTCGATAGAAAAGTGCATCTGCTATATCATTTTCGTCCGTTCCTATATCCACAAAATTCGCATTATCCTGAAGATATTTCTCAAAATTTTCCGAGACAGCAGAACCCTTATCTTCATTTATAATCATGATATCAGGTTTTTCACTTACAAACTGTCCGCTCTGATTTCCTGCCTGCGTATTCACTGCCGAAAAAATGATGACAATGGATGTATATATCAATATCGTACCAAGATTCTTCTTGATTACTTTCAAAAAAGCCTTAAATACTGTCATATCTTTGCCTCCTCAAACCTCTGAGAGAAATAAGAATCATAACAGCAGAGAATATCAGTAAACTTATAACATCAATATAGAATCTGTCAAGACCGTTATAATAATAAAGTGTGTAAAATCCGTCAGTTATCATTGCAACAGGATTTATGTAATTTACTATCGGGGCGTTCTTATCAATGATATTTTTCATCATTATACCCATCATTCCTGCAAAAAAACATCCTGCCATCACTACTCCAATCAGTGCTGTAAGTTTCGCATTTTCTCCTGCCTTGATAAGTACGCTGACCGCAACACCAAGTGAAAGTCCTGCAAGTGAACCCACAAACGAAAGAAGTATTATCATGGGCATATTATTCCCGAAATCAACTTTTACGTAAAAAATCATTATCAAATACAGCATTACAAGACCTATGATCTGCACAAGAAATGATGCGGCCAATGATCCCATTATCATTCCGCCTTTTTTTGCCGGACTAACCGCAGACCTTTTACCAACAGCCGATATATTCGCAAGACGATAATTCATAAGCGTCATGGAAAGTAATCCACTGTACATACAAGCCATTGCAATAAGTGAATAGTATTCTATCATAACAAAACTTATATTATCCGGAGAATTATCTTTTACAGAAACATCACTGTCCATCATTTCATCAGCAATCTCAGTAAAAGCCTGATTGAAATCCATCTGATACTCCCCTGAGCGTATTTTTTGCATCACATATTTCATTCCAAGATCCTGAACTATACTGCTGTCACTTTTTATCTCATCAATTACATGACAAAAGATAGTTTCCTCAACGCCATTGGAATTTATTGTAATTTCCGGCTCACTTCCTACAATTTTCAAATAGCCTTTTATTTCACTATCTTCAAGCATTTTCTTTGCTTTTTCTTCATCCACATAATTAATTTCAAATACTTTATCTTCTCCGTCCGAAAGTGATTTCAGAGTTTCACTAAACATCTTATTATTTCTAAAATCCTCATCATCGACTACTGCAATGTGAACAGCGTCAAACTTTTCATTATTCTCGATATCCGAAAATGCCATATTAAAAAGTACAGCCATAATGATTGGAAAGGCTAATGTCCAGAAAACAAGCTGTTTATTCTTTAGTAAAACTTTCAGCGAATACTTAAAATTATGAATAAACATCAATCTCTCAACTCCTTGCCTGTCAGTTCAAGAAATACATCATTCAACGACGGACGTTCCGAATATACTTTCAGGTAAGAAAGATTATTCTGTCTAAGAAAATCTATCATATTCGCAATATTATTCTTTCCCCCATTATATGATACAATCAACATTTTCCCATCATAAAACGCATCGGTTGCGTGTTCAAGTTTTTTCGCCTTTTCCAAAAATTCCTCCGAAAGACGATGTATTTCAACAGTTATTTTTTCCTCAATTTTTGCCAATTTTTTAAGACTGTCCGATGTACCGCTTGCAATAATCTTTCCCTTGTCTATAATGATTATCCTGTCGCAAAGCTGTTCAACTTCCTCCATATAGTGTGTTGTATAAAGTATAGTTGCACCATTGTCACGAAGTTTCCTTATACCCTCAAGTATATTATTACGGCTCTGAGGGTCAACCGCAACAGTAGGTTCATCAAGAAAAATGAGTTTCGGTTTATGTGCTATTCCGCAAGCAATATTCAATCTTCTAAGCAAACCGCCGGATAGCTGTTTGGGATAAAACTTCTTATAATTCCCGATACTTACAAGTTCTATAGCATCCTCGACATACTGTTTTCGCCTATTCTTATCACTTATATACAAGCCGCAAAAATAGTCTATGTTGTCATAAACTGTAAGTTCCTGAAATACAGCCACTTCTTGAAATATAACTCCTATATCACGCTTTATGTCATACGCATCGGGTTTCATTTCTTTTCCGAAAATATTAATAGTTCCGCTGCTGTACTTCAAAAGAGATAAAATGGAATTTATAGTTGTTGACTTACCGCTGCCATTCGGTCCGAGCAATCCAAGAATTTCTTTCTCGTAAACATCAAATGACAAATCATCTACAGCCTTCAATTCTTTATACTCTTTAGTCAGTCCCTTTACCTCGATTACTTTATCATACATTCGTTTTTTTCCTTTCCTTATAAAACAAAAGTTCTCGCATGATAAAATATTACCATACTTTGCTCAAAAAATAAAGGCTTTTTACAAAAATATACAACCGGATGTCTAAATATCCTTATATTTTTCCTGGAGATACAAATATCTCTCCACAATCTCCGATAATAAAAAAAACAGAGCATCGTTTTTTCCGACACTCTGTAATTATGAAACTTTATTTTGCTCTTGCCGCAATTATTTTAACCATTTCTCCAACATTTTTCATTGAAGAAATTTCTCCCATTGTAAATTTAACTTTAAATGCTTTCTGAACTGCTGTCATAAGTGTGATATGCTCAAGGCTGTCCCAGTCTTCAATATCATTTGCAGTTGTCTTAGGACCTACTGTTATAGTATCATCATCGAACACATCTCTGAAAACTTTGTTGAGTTTCTCATAAATTGCCTTGTTATCCATTTGCGTACTCTCCTTTAAATTAATTATTTTATTGAGGAATTATCCTCTACTTTTATATAGCGGTTCTTCGGCTGATAGCCTTCCAAAGCAAGCTCCCATACAGAATTTCCCTGCTCGTCTTCACTTATTTTAGTAAAACCAAACTTTCCATACAGGTCACAAACCATCTTGTTTTTAGCTGTGGGATAATAATACCCTCTTATCGTACTGATACCGCATGATATACTGCGTTCAACCAGCCTGTCAAGCATAGCAAATTCCATATCTCTTTTCAAAACACGACAGCTCATTATCCATAAATCCATGTCAAGAGTCTCGCCGTTTCTGTGACCTATAACAACAGAAACTACTCCATTATCGCCAAATTTATCGACAAGTTTTCCGTAAAGACGAATATACTCATCACTTCCGGCAACTTCTTCCATTTCCGTAGCAGTATAACGCTTTGTAGTGACATTAAACTGATTACTCTTGTTTGTAAGCTGTGTAATACGCTGTAGATATAAAGGAATGAAATCATCAATCACTGCTGTCATATCAAGACTTGTAAGATATTCTCCATAATCCGCAAATGATGCCTGTTGTGCTGCTCTTTCTGCATTTGCCTTATACATCTCATTGCGTTTAAGATCGTCTGCGCTGAAATTAGTTACCTCAAAATATCCGTTTCTGTCTATATTTATGATATAATTTTCAACGCTGTCCATTGTCGGAACAGCTACTCCTGAAACCTGCGCTCTGACTATTTCTCTTTCAGCCGGATTGTCGTCCGCAAATACAATTGCATCAGGCATTATATTCAGCTCGGAGGCTGTTTCGAGAATATTCCTGTCCTTATTTTCCCAGTTTGCCTTGATTATGATAAAATCATCAGGTTTAAGTGCTCCTTCCGGGTGGTTAAGTCCGGCAATTGCATTTTCGTGGTCATTTTTTGAGCATACTGTTAATATGACACCAAGAGATTTCAACGACTTTACATAGCTCTGAAACTCGTAATAAGTCTGTGCAACGCCGGTTTCCTGTCCTATCTGTATGCCGTCAACACCATCGTCACCAACAACACCACCCCAAAGAGTATTGTCAAGGTCGAGTGCCAGTGCCTTTTTGTTCCTGCCAAATACAGATTTTATGATATTTGAAAGGTTAAACGAAAATTCGGGTATAGCTTCTACGCACATTGCGTATTTATACATATTCCAATAAGAAGGATCACTCCATTCTTTTAATCCATATGATGCCGAAATGAAATTGATATCGTTTATATAAAATCCTTCTGTCTTTTCAGCGTATTCATAAAATTTTGTATTCAGTCTTGTAAGAAAGTTTGAACGCCCACGATAATCAGAACAATCTTTGTTTCCCATTAGACGATAAAACGGCATTTCAAAATTATTCTGTATAATCGGACAATGATATGTTTCTGAAATTTTCGTCCACATCTGCTCAAACTTACTGTACTCCTGTTCCAGTAAAGTCTGAACCTGTTCTCTTGTATCCGCTGTTGTCGGATAATTAAGAATGTTTCTGTTTGTGGTATGGATGAATACTATATCGGGTGAAAATGCTTTCAGTTCATCACTTGGAAACATTGCATCCTGCCAGTATTGACCGTATTCAGACTGATAAAATTCTCCCTCTATTCCGTAATTTAAAAGAAACAGTTCAAGGTACACAACTATATCATTCGTAGTTGATCCTCCGAACACAGCAATTTTCTTTTTCAATCGCTTAGTACCATCAGAAAGCAACGATTTTCTGAGCGATTTTCTTTTTTTTATAATATACTCACTGTCAAAGGGGTACTCAAGTTCTTTCATAAAAAACTCCTTTTTCATTCATTCGGCGCACCATCAATGATAACTTTTCCCTTAGCTTGAGTGCGAAGGTTTTCAAGATTGTCAGCGTTTTCACCAAACGCTGAATATATCACCATTGTAAAAAGCACATCAGTAACATTTCTCTGTTTTACGAAATCTACAAGGTTACACTCAAAATAACGCATATCAACAACATAAATCTCTTCATATGCTCCAAACAGATATCCTGGAATTGCATTTCCGTAGCTGTCTTTTACAATAAGAAGGCGTTTCCCGTTTTTGATATTTGTTTTTACCTTAACAACCTCATTATCTCCGCCCATAAATGTCATATATGCACTTCTGACATCACCTACACCTTGGAAGAATCTACCGCTGCCATGATAATCATATGACATACTGTAATAGTACGCCTTACATTTATCCAAATTATCAGGTTTGTAATATGTGAACAGCTCAGGATCTTTATTTATATTTGCATCCTTTGTGAAAGCATACATAGTTCCGACAAAACCTTCAATATCAACTTTTTCATATGTACTAAGATCCTTGAAATTTACACCTGCTTTTCCGGCAAATTCCTGCGCTGCATAATATGCCCCAAGCGGTGTCCAGTGGTGGTCTGTGCGGAAATAAATATCTTCATTTTTATGCACGCCAAGTACATCTGTAATATCTATCGGAATAATTTCACTGTCCAGCTTTTTATTAATCGCATCTATATACGGTTTTTGATCCGATGTCAGATCAGCATGACTTTCCGGAGTATAATACTGGCTCGCAAGAGGTGCAATCATTGAATATATTTTAACACTATCACCAAGGTCTTTATGAAAATTATTAAGAGCATTCACATATGTATTTCCTGTACCGCTTCCAAACATCTCCAAAGCACGGTAATGACCGTTCTGCTTAACAACTATAATACCGTTTTCAACAGAAATATCTTCATTTTCAAATCCATCTTCACTTTGTTCAACAACTGTGCTGCTTTCTTCTGCTGTGCTGTTTTCATCAGCCTTACTGTTCTCAACAGGTTTGTTATTATCATTTCCGGACGGTTTTGATGTTTCTACGGTTGGCTTTGTTTTATTTCCATTTTTGTTCTTATCTTTAACCTTGACAGGATTTCCTACAACCTTGACTTCTTCATCAAAATGAAATCCAAAAATGTTCTTGAATTCATAACCCAACGTCTTATAGTAATCTCTGTCCGGAACTGTATCATCATAGAACTCGGTAAACTGTTTAGCAAATTCTCCTGAAATGTAATCGGAAAAGAATTTCCCATTAAATATATCTTCATATGAGTAACTTGGCATCTTAGCCAATGTTCTCTTTTCTATCTCAGATTTTTCTGAGCGTGGTACAACTAAAAGCAACAAAGCTATAACGGCAAAAACCGGCAACATTATCATAATTGATATTACAGAAAATCCATGCTCAACATCTTTTCTTTTCATACCATTAAGTCCGGTTTTCTTTTTTGCAACCGGCTTATTTGAAGGTACTTTCTTTTTACGTAAATCAACTTCAGATATTGATCTTTTCTTTTCTTCCATAAACTACTGCTACTCAAAATATGGACAAATATACCCATATTGAGAAAATTCCTGTTTCATCGTATACGACTTTGCCAAAGCTACCATCGTTTGTATGACACTCCACAGGCGTAAATTCCCGTATAGCCTACGGTACATAGTTATCATTGCTTGTTTATGCGATTTGATAAGTTAAACAATCTCTCAAATTCAAACTTGCATTGAAATCTCTGTCTGCTGTATATCCA
>CACXGC010000100.1 GCA_902767155.1 uncultured Ruminococcus sp.
TCTTGACAAAGTGCTGAGCATCCTGACAAAGCTTGCACTTGCCGCAATGGGAATTAAGACAATAGTCGAAATCTTAAGTTCCCTGTTCTAAGCGGAACACCAAGTACCGAGGGGGCGAAAGCCCCCAAGGGAAAGTGTCTATATAAATACTATCATGAAAAGGAGTTGATGTCAATGGAAAATGCAAAACTTATAGCAAAGGTTATTCTTAAAGCTGCACTTGTGTTGCTGTTTGCAGTTGGTCTTGTTGGAATAGTGACTATGTAAAGCTATCTATGAACATGTTTACCCATTACTCAAGGTAAAAGAGTGATGGGTAAATTTATTTTTTTGTTTCAATTTTTTCATCCTTTCTTATCCTTACCGAATAATGGTAAGTTTTTTATTTATTCGTCATTTTTTATTAATGTGTGTATCAGCATAACCAAAAATAATGTCCAATAACTCATGTCTATCTCTTACGTTCAAACTGTCGAGAATAGTTTTTATTTCTTTTAACTCATCATTTATATGACTATTTACATTCAGAGTTATTTCACAATTATCATTTTTTACTGCTTGGACACTATTATTGTCGTTTACGATATTGCCCGAATTGGAATTCTGGTATACTCCGTTGGGTTCGGCGGTTCTGCCTAACAAGTAGTCCACAGAACAATCAAAGTAGTCAGACAATAACAGTAATGCATCGCCTTTTGGCATTGCCCCATTTTTCCAATGCGTTGCAGTTGCAGATGAAAATCCCAATTCTGTACAAACAGTATTAGGCTTTTTATTAGCAATTTCACAAAGATTATAAAATCGTTTCCAAAACTTCATAATAGATTCCTCCTTTACTGCAAATTTTCTACAAAAAAGTAGAAATTAAAATATACAATTTGAACAAACTTTAATTAATGTAGAAAAAAGTCCTTGAAAACTACATTAAAGTAGAATATAATATAACCATGTCATTGACCAGAGCGACGACAGAGTGAGTACATAAGCATACACACTCCGAGCCGGGAATGGCTAAATCTGTCTTGAAAAATATTGTGCGATTTTTATATAACTTCTTACTATAATCGTACAATATTTTTTACAGAATGTCAATGACTTAGTTATTGTTTCGCGAATTATTTTGTGAATGGGGGTGTTAGAGTGTCATTCGCCGAAAATCTGAAAGCGGCAAGAGAACAAAAGCAGATGTCACAGTACAAGCTTGCGGAATTGGTGGGACTGAATCAAGCGGCTATTGCATACTTCGAGCTTGGTTCAAAAGTTCCGAATATCTATAACGGTGTGCAAATCGCAAAGGTTTTGGGTACAACCTGCGAAGAGCTTGTCGGCGAGAATGCGGCAGTGTGAACAGAGACAGAGTTTATTACTGTCCAGTATGCAGACAAAAAAACAAGCATAAAAATGTCAAAGGAGGTGATTTTATGGCAAAAGGTGTTAAACTACTTGGGTTTATCATTTCTACAATTGATAAAAACGGAAATATAGTACGTATACACGACCAGAGCAACATGAATAACACGATAGATAATCCGTATCACAACACCGAAGCGTGTGAAGCACTGAATAAGAAGATATCGGAACGTATCAGCCGTAAGGCAAGCGAAATGTATAACAATAATCCGGATATTTTCCCGGATGAAGTATTTGTAAAGGAGTAAACAAAAATGAACAGAAAAAGTAAAACACCTAAAAGAGTACAGGATGCAGCGGACATTATACTGGAGTTCCTTGACGGCTGCAAAACTACAGATGATGAAGCAATTCAGCTTGCGTTGGCGATAGACAAAGAAAAGTGTAACAGGCTGTCGTGTGCTTTCCGTAATGCGGAAATGCGCTATGTTACACGTCAGGTAAGAGGCAAGCCGGAACACAAAGACTACAAAAGAAAAACCTTCAAAGAGCTGTTGTTCTTATGATTAAGCAGAGCAGCAACACGTCTATTTTTCTGCCGCCAAATAAATATAACTACAGGGTCAATATACATCATCCTGTTATTGCACCGATGTATCAGAGATACAAGAAATCAATAGGAGAAAGCCACTTTCCTATATCTGATGAGCAGCGGAAGGAATTTGAAACGAAGGTTATCAACTGGTGGCTGAAACATCACCCACAGTACATGGCGATAGTTTCGGAGGCTCTCAGCAA
>CACXGC010000101.1 GCA_902767155.1 uncultured Ruminococcus sp.
TCTACATTTATCTGCGGTACTGTCGGCTGTGTAACAGGACGTTCTACATTTATCTGCGGCATACCACGGCTTCCCGGAGGTGCTGCTTCTGCGCTGTTTATATCAGGAAGTTTATTTTCGACTTCTTCCTGTGCAATTGGAGTAAGACGCACAGCCGGTATTTGCTGTATCTGTTCTATTGTTACCTCACGTTCAGGAGATATAGGCGGAAGAGGGCTTTTTACTTTCTCTTTTTCGATAGGAGAAAGTGTAACAGCCGGTGTATTCATTATATCTGCAATAGATACTGGTCTTTCTTTCTGCATAGGAGGCAACGGTGTCCTGTCACCTCCAACGGGAAGATCGGGCAATCCCGTTTTATCATAAAAGCTTGTTGGCGCAGTTTGCTGCTGCTGTTCCTGAGAAAAATTAGATTTCTGTACAAACTGAGCAAAGATATTGTTACCTTTCAATTCAGCTGCTTTTCTTGCCTCTGCTTCCGCTCTTGCCTTAGCTTCTGCTTCAAGCTTCATACGCTGTTCAGCTTCTCTTCTGGCTCTTTCCTCGGCTTCACGTCTTGCAGCTTCTTCTGCCTCAGCTCTCGCCCTTGCTTCTGCCTCAGCTCTTGCTCTTTCTTCTGCCTGTCTCCTTGCTTCTTCTTCTGCTGCCTGTCTTCTTGCTTCTTCTTCCGCTCTGGCTCTTTCTTCTTCCTGCTTAGCGCTTTCATCCTCATCAAAATTATAAAGACTTTCTGCGGTCTGATCATCAAATCCTTCTGCCGGCTTTCCTTCCTTTACATTGTATCCACAGAAAGGACAGTTGTTTCCGTTATTTAAGATCTCGTTACCGCAACCCGGACAATTTATTAGTAATCCCATAGCTATGTCTCCCTTATGTATTATTTAAGCACACAGAATAATGCTTACTATACACCATCAGTTACAGTACATTATATAATAAAATTGTTAATCAGTCAACAATTTTAGAAAAAATATCCCAAATATTTAAGTTTCAACATATAAAGATATTACAGCATCTTGGAATGACAGATTTTTTGCCCTATATTTTCCGTATTTTTCAACTTAACAAGCGATATTTTCAAACACAAAAACCGATTGCTTTTTTCAAAATGTTATGATATACTAATGCTTGATTATTTATAAAAGGAATGATTGTTTTGCCACTTAATGTCAGAGAAATATCAACTATTGAATTCGGACATTGCGCACTGCTTGAATATGATGATATCGAAATGTATGTCACATTGGATTACGGACCGAGAATTGTAAGTTTCCGCAAGCATGGAATGCCCAATCTTCTGTATAATCAGGCTGACCCCGAACTTGAAAGAAATCATGGGCACAAAATGCGCATAACACTTGCAAAAAGCACTAACGGCATTTATTGCGATAATTCTCCTGTAAGATACAGTCCTCTTGCGGACGGTGTAAGTTTCGTGCAAACTCTTTCTGAACCTGTTCACCTTGAGATCAGAATGGATATTGTTTTTGACACTGACATAGGGAGTTTTATGGTTGTTCACAGTGTAATAAACCAGTCAATGGAAGAGCAGAAACTTTCTATATACACTGAAACGCCATTCAATAACGACGGTTTCGTGTTCATTCCGCAAAGTAATATTCGTGAAACAGACCGTCCCAGCCGTATTCTTTCAATATGGGAAAATTGTCGATGGAATGACAAGCGCCTGTTCATCGGAAATCAGTATGTTACTGTTCATAACATTCGTCCGGAACGTGAAAGAGCAGGCGAGTTTCAGCTTATCGGCGGTGATATAATCGAGCCGAGACTGAAAATAGGTATAAATAACACTGCCGGTTTCTGCGGATATATTGAGGGAAAACACGCTCTGATAAAGCGTTATGTTCACAGCCGCAACGCACTCTATCCTTTCAGCGGATGTTCTGCATTTGCTACAGCTAACGACGGATATATCAGTATACAGAATACAAGCCCGTTCTATATAATAGGTCCGGGAGAAACTGCACGATATATCGAAAGTTGGATATTCGCAAAAGTTCATGGAAATATACACTCGAAAAATGAAGACGAGATCGACGAATTTATAAACAGTGTATGATAACATTCAAACATTCCGGTAGAGAGCCGGAATGTTTTTTTGTAACATTTTTTCGATATGGTAATAATGTGCAATCATGCCGCCCGAAAAACAAGAATTTTTAGATAACATATTGCAAAAAATAAAAATGTGTGGTAGAATGTTATGGTTGAATGTTAAGTTTCGTACTGAACATGAAACAATATCAAAATACCGTTTCTGAAGTAAAAGGTTCGACCTGTGCTGAAGGCATCGCTATACACGAGACAATTTCTTTGTTTATGCCTTTTGCGCCCGTCGTGGGTGCTTTTTATTTTTCACGAAAAAAAAGGAGATTTTTTATGGAAAGCCATGTATCGCTGATCGGTATCATCGTTGAAAATACGGATTCCACAGATAAGCTCAATGACCTGCTGCATGAATACGGCAAATTTATCATCGGCAGGATGGGACTTCCCTATCCGAAAAAAAATGTAAATGTCATCAGCATTGCACTTGATGCACCGACAGATGTTATAAATACACTTGCCGGAAAAATTGGTATGCTTGACGGCATAAGTTCAAAAGTCGTATGCTCGGCAAAATGAAACAGCTTATCGACAAATTGGAGCAGGAACACTGCCTGACAAAAGAAAACTATGTTCGTCTGATGCAAAATACTTCTCCGGAACTTACGGAGTATCTTTTTCAGAAGGCGAGAGACATCCGACACCGTATTTACGGACACGATGTTTATATCAGAGGTCTTATCGAGTTTACAAACTATTGCAAAAACGATTGTTTGTACTGCGGTATCCGCCGTAGCAACCGTAATGCAGAACGTTACCGTCTGACAAAAGATGATATACTTTCATGCTGTGAAACCGGCTATTCTGTCGGATTCCGCACTTTTGTACTGCAAGGCGGCGAAGACCCGTATTTTTCAGATGAAAGAGTTGTTGATCTGATAAAAAGCATAAAAAAACGCTTTCCTGACTGTGCGGTAACTCTTTCCATCGGAGAAAAAAGCCGTGAAAGTTATCGGGCGTTTTTTGATGCCGGCGCAGACCGTTATTTACTGCGTCACGAAACAGCAAATCCACGTCATTATGCTAAACTTCACCCAAAGGAACTTACTCTTGAAAATCGTATACGATGCCTGCATGACCTGAAAAGCATAGGCTTTCAGGTAGGCTGCGGCTTTATGGTAGGTTCACCTTATCAGACTTTGGATAATATTGCCGAAGACCTGTTGTTCATCGAAAAATTCAAGCCGCACATGGTCGGAATAGGTCCTTTTATCTCCCAGCATGACACGCCTTTCCATGATAAACCAAACGGAACTCTTGAACAAACTTTGTTTCTGCTCGGAATTATCCGTCTTATATTGCCCGATGTTCTTCTACCTGCCACAACAGCGCTTGGAACAATACACCCTAAAGGTCGGGAACTTGGTATTTTAGCCGGCGCAAATGTTGTGATGCCGAATTTATCACCGGTCGGTGTGCGAAAAAAGTATCAGCTGTACGACAACAAAATAGCTGTCGGTGAAGAAGCTGTCGAAGGTTATAACAATTTAAAAATCCGTATGAAATCCATCGGTTACGAAACAGTTATAAGCCGTGGAGACCATAAAACAATGCGTAATGCATAATATAAAAGAAAATATCACCAAGAAAGAAGAATGAAAAATGTCATATGATCCTAAATCAATGAAAGCTGAGGAATTTATTTCCCATGAGGAAATACTCGATACTCTTGCATATGCCGAAGAAAATAAACACAACAGAGAACTGATCGAGTCCATTCTGGAAAAAGCAAGTCCGAAGAAAACAAAAAGAGGTGTTGAATGTGCCGGTCTTTCGCACAGAGAAGCAAGTGTTCTCCTTGCCTGTGATATTCCCGAACTGACCGAAAAAATGTATGATCTTGCCCGTCAGATAAAAGAAGCTTTTTATGGCAATCGTATTGTAATGTTCGCACCGCTCTATCTTTCAAACTACTGTGTGAACAAGTGTGTATACTGCCCTTATCACTATCAGAATAAGGATATTCCAAGAAAAAAACTCACTCAGGAAGAAGTAAGACAGGAAGTAATCGCTCTTCAGGACATGGGACATAAACGTCTTGCAATTGAAAGCGGCGAAGACCCTGTAAATAACCCTATCGAGTATATTCTCGACTGCATTAAAACTATCTACAGTATCAAGCATAAAAACGGTGCTATCCGCCGTGTGAATGTAAACATTGCCGCAACAACAGTCGAAAATTACAAAAAACTTCATGATGCCGGTATCGGTACTTATATACTGTTTCAGGAAACTTATCACAAGGAAAGCTATGAGAAACTTCATCCGGCAGGACCGAAACATAACTATGCATACCATACCGAAGCTATGGACAGAGCTATGGAAGGCGGTATTGATGATGTAGGATTGGGCGTTCTTTTCGGTCTGGAACTGTATAAGTATGAATTCGCCGGAATACTGATGCACGCTGAACATCTTGAAGCAGTTCACGGCGTAGGTCCTCACACTATCAGCGTACCAAGAATCAAACGTGCCGCTGATATCGACCCTACTGTATTTGATAACGGTATTGATGACGATACTTTCGCAAAAATTATTGCCTGCATACGTATTGCAGTACCGTATACAGGAATGATAATCTCTACAAGAGAAAGTGAAGCCTGTCGTGCAAAAGTCATGAATCTGGGCATTTCTCAGATTAGCGGCGGCTCAAGAACTTCTGTAGGCGGATATGCCGGATACAGTGCAGATGAAAGACCTCACGATACCGAACAGTTTGACGTTTCCGACCAGCGCAGTCTCGACGAAGTTGTACGCTGGCTGATGGAAAAAGGCTACATTCCGTCATTCTGTACTGCCTGCTACCGTGAAGGCAGAACCGGCGACCGTTTCATGGCACTCTGCAAAGTCGGTCAGATACAGAACTGCTGCCATCCTAACGCACTTATGACTTTACAGGAATTCCTCACAGACTACGCTTCCCCCGAAACCAAAAAGATCGGTGAAGAACTTATCGCCCGTGAAATACTCAATGTACCTGACGAAAAACGCCGTAAGAGAGCTATTGAATATCTTGAAGAAATCAAAACACAGGGCAAGAGAGATTTCCGTTTCTGAAAGGAAAATTTCTATGAGTTTAAACAATACCCCATCTGCCGACAGACTGCATATTGCTTTCTTCGGTAAACGTAATGCCGGTAAATCCAGCGTAGTAAATGCTGTTACCGGGCAGGATCTTGCTATCGTTTCCGATACACTCGGCACTACTACAGATCCTGTTTCAAAAGCAATGGAACTTCTTCCACTCGGACCGGTCGTAATAATCGACACCCCCGGAATTGATGACGAGGGCGAACTGGGTACACTGAGAGTAAAAAAAAGCTATCAGGTACTCAACAAGACAGATGCCGCAATACTTGTAATTGACGCTCAGAACGGTATCTCAGAAGAAGACCACGCTTTGATAGAACGGTTCAGAAAAAAGAATATCCCCTATATCATTGCATACAACAAAAGTGATATATCCTCGTCTCATATATGTAAGGAAAATGAAATACTTGTTAGTGCAAAAACCGGTGAAAATATCAACGAACTGAAAGAGCGCATTGCGGCAATTGCAAAAGGACAGGAAAATACCAAAACCATAGTTTCTCATATGCTTGAAAAAGAAGATGTCGTCGTACTCGTTGTACCTATCGACGAATCAGCTCCAAAAGGAAGGCTTATTCTGCCGCAGCAGCAAACTATACGTGATCTTCTTGACCATAACTGTATAGCTGTCGTAACTCAGGATACAGAACTTCCGGCTGCTCTCTGTTCTCTCGGCAAAAAACCGAAACTTGTCATAACCGACAGTCAGGCTTTCGCAAGAGTCAGCAAAAACACTCCTGATGATATACTTCTCACATCGTTTTCGATACTTTTCGCCAACTACAAAGGCAATCTCCGACTTGCAGTTGAAGGTGTAAAGATGATAGACAAACTTCAGAACGGTGACAAGATACTCATTTCAGAAGGCTGCACACATCATCGCCAATGCGGAGATATAGGCACTGTAAAACTGCCTGATCTTCTCAAAAAATACACCGGAAAAACAAACCTTGATTTTGAATGGTCAAGCGGTACAGGATTTCCGGATGACCTCAGCCAGTATAAACTTGTTATCCACTGCGGCGGATGTATGCTTAACGAAAGAGAAATGAAATACCGCCTGAAATGCGCACAGGATGACGGTATTCCAATCACAAACTATGGTACGGCTATTGCATTTATGAATGGTATTCTGAAAAGAAGTCTTGCAATATTTCCTGATATCGCAGATATTCTCGGTTAATTACCTCCCCCGAAAAAAATCGGGGGAAATTTTTTTTTTATTTTGCGAACCTTTTTGATTTTTCCATACGTTTATATAATTGGAATAACTACAAGGAGGACTTTGCCATGACCAGCCAAAACGATTCTTATTTCTACAGCAACCAGACTACATACGATGACCCGTTTACAAGCAAGCCGTCAGTGACCGAACCGAATATGAATTTCAGAAAAAACAAAAGACCTTTTGAAGATGTTGTAAAAGAGAGTTTTACTTCTATCCTTTGTCTTGTTGGAAGTCTGATTATTTTCTGCCTTCTGTCAGAACTTTTCTTCCGTGAATTCTTTCCTTTCGGCAGCTTTTACTTTTCAGCCACTTCACTTGCAGCAATTATTTTTGTTGCTGCCTTGTTCGGATACCTCGTTGTTTTTATCGTCAAGAATATAAAAAAAGCCGTCGCTTCTTCCGATGTTGTCGATAATTTCAACCCATTGTCATTTTTAGGATTTCAGTTAGCTGTATTTGTTGCCGCAAAACTTTCATATCTCTTTGCCGTTCCAAACAAAATACTTTTTATCATTGTACTGGCGGCTATATGCGCATTTATGATAGTTCTTTTCAAAAAAATGCATGACTTAGACAAGAAGTTTTTCACAGCCGGCATTATACTCTTATTCGCAACAATAACATTTTTCCTGACAATGAGGGTTTTTCTCGTAACAGAACTTCGCAACGGAAACGAAATACATACAGAATGTTTCTGTTTTCAGAGTAAGAGTGTTGACCACTTTGACAAGTCCGCTCACGCTGTACAATCCGACCTGTTTGTTGAAGACTATTCCACAGGAGAATTTTATGGCAGTTCAATCATCCGTGAATCTCTTCTCAAATCCAAAACGGAATTAGGCGAATTCTTCCTCAACGAGATAAGAAATCTTCAAAAGGTACGTCCTGATGATACAGTAAGCGTTGATATAGCCGAACTTATGAAAGAAACTATTGAACCGTCTTTCCAAAAATACGATGATGAGTTTTTCAGAACACATTCTATTATGATACTGGAAAGCGGCTATTTCTGCACAGCCGATAATATGGAAGCAGATGCCGTTTATACAAAAGCAAGTGACCGCTCGCTTAACATTCACGTAAATATACATCTCTACGACGGGATGACAGATAATAACGGTAACTGTATCATATTGGTAGAACTGCCAAAAAAATATGAGTCAATTTTTGAATATGACTATTTCTTTGTAAAACAGGATACTCACAAGTAAAAGAATACGGTGCTGCCGCATTTAGCGGTAACACCGTATTTTTTATTCTTCCGTTTTTTCGGGTATGTAATTCATATGAAGCTTTATTATGCGCTGATCTTCCACAGAGGTTACAGTTATCTCCAGTTCCTTATAAACGAAACTCGCCCCTTCCTGCGGTATATCCCCAATCTGTTCAGTCACCCAGCCGCCGACTGTTTTACTGTCCGATTCAAGATATCGGTGATCTTTACCTAAAAGTTCCAGAACATCATCAAGATTCATATCACCGCTCAGCTCATACTTGTTTTCTTCTATCTTTCGGAATTTATGCTCTACTTCTTCATCTTCGTCCCAGATATCTCCGACAAGCTGTTCAAGAAGGTCTTCCATTGTGACAATACCAAGAGTACCGCCGTAA
This sequence comes from uncultured Ruminococcus sp., assembly GCA_902767155.1. Classification (GTDB taxonomy): domain Bacteria; phylum Bacillota; class Clostridia; order Oscillospirales; family Acutalibacteraceae; genus UBA1213. The sequence goes on from CACXGC010000101.1 coordinate 8,057, forward strand.
TCATCCGTTACAATTGCTATATGCAGACGTTTATGCTTGAAATCTGCAAGCAATGCCGACAGTTTTTTGCTTCTGTAAATGAAATATGCCGGCTGTATTAGTGCCGAAAGATTTGGAGAAGAATCTTTCAGCAATTCTTCAAGATAATCCCTCGTATGAAGAATTCCCACTATATTATCAATATTGTCTTTGTACACAGGTATTCTCGAATAACGCTCTTTCACAATTATGCGCTGTATTTCCTTTGAATCCTCATCAATGCTTATAGCTGTCATATCGACACGCGGGGTCAGAATGTCATAAGCGGTTTTTTCATCAAAATCAAGCGCAGACTGTACAAGCTCACTTTCCTGTTCTTCAAGAACGCCTTCTTCTTCTATACTTTCGACGATATACTTCAATTCATCTTCTGTAACACTTGGAACCTGCTCTTTATTTCTTTTAGCAAAATTTGTAACAAGATTGCTCAATTTCAGCAAAAAAAATGTCAGCGGTGTAAAAACTGCCATAATAAATATAAGTATTGGTGCTGATGACAGACAAATTTTCTCGTTATTCTCTATCGCAAGATTTTTCGGAATTACTTCTCCGCAGACAAGAACAACAAGCGTAAGAACCACAGTACTTACAACAGTACCGACAGCATCTCCCAAAAATGATACAAACAACAGTGTCGAAAGTGACGAAGCAGCTATATTTACCACATTGTTTCCGACAAGTATTGCAGACAGTGCTTTGTCATAGTTTTCAGCAACATAAAGAGCCTTTTTTGCTCGCTTATCTCCGTTTTCCGCATTGTTCTTCATACGTATCCTGCTCACAGACGAAAACGCCGTTTCGCTGGAAGAAAAAAACGCCGAACACATCACAAGAATTATTATGATGGCAGTCATCATCCATAAATCCAAAAATTACCACTCCCAATAAAACATAATCGCTACTATTATATGGATTTTTCAGCAATATATAATTCTGTATCAGAATTATAAGAAATAAAAAAACTATCACCCCCGAAACATTTTTTTCGGAGGTGACAACATCATTTTTTTTCTTTTTTGGTCTTTTGTGCCTTGATAACTTTCAGACGAGAGAATTCTTCTCTGTCCTTTTCGTCGAGTGCATCAGAAATAAACTTGACTCCCTCCTCAAATCTGGGAATCATAATATTTTTGAGTGCATTGGCACGTTTTTGTGTTTTCTTTATCGCATCGGCAAGACGGTAAACGCTGTTTTCAACTTCGGCAAGGTCTGCTGTAAGGCGTTTTACCTCGCTGAAACAAGCATATGCTTCGTCTATTGCCGGAGAAGTCATTTGCAAACCATAAAACAACTCCGGTGCTTCTTCATCTCTGACTGTAACGATAGGAATCTCAACACCCATAACACTTCGGTATGTCAGCTTGATAGAATCTTCTTCTGGGACAGACTTTGCAATATCGTCTATGAAACCCATAGAGATATTTGCTTTCTGCAATGCAAGATATGCTTTGCTGTAAGTAACATCTATCTTTGTCTGAATTTCCGACGCTCTGTCGATAAGCGTCATCATTTCCCTGACGAGAATATTTCTTTTTTTATCAAGCAGTTCATAGCCTGTCTTTGCAAGCGTCAGCGATTTTTTATAGGCGATAAGATTACCCTTCGTAGGTACAGCTCCTACCGGCATACAATTTCACCTCCGCACGTATCAATCCTCATCATCATCTTTGTTCTTGCTTACTTCATCGAACGTCAGCTGATCGGGGTCGCTGATATAATATTCATCAAGCAAAGCATCGTCAACTCTGTCAAGTTCTGTTCTCGGCAGGGTCGAAAGAAGTTTCCAGCCAAGATCAATACTTTGTTCTACAGTACGGTTTTCTGTATAACCCTGATTTACGAAATACTGTTCAAACAGCTTTCCGAAACGGATATATTTTTTATCAACCGGAGAAAGTTCTTCTTCGCCGATAACACTTGCAAGAGAACGTGCATCCTGAACTCTTGCGTATGCCGCAAATAATTGGTTAGCGAGCGGCTGATGGTCTGAGCGTGTATAACCTTCGCCGATACCGTCTTTCATAAGACGTGACAATGACGGCAGAACAGATACTGGAGGATATATTCCCTGACCCTCAAGTGCACGGTCAAGAACTATCTGACCTTCTGTTATATAACCGGTAAGGTCTGGTACAGGGTGAGTAATATCATCATTAGGCATAGTAAGTATAGGTATCTGTGTAACCGAACCTGAACTGCCCTTTACCATTCCTGCTCTCTCATAAAGAGAAGCAAGGTCTGAATACAAGTAGCCCGGGAATCCTTTTCTGCCCGGAATCTCACCTTTTGAGGATGAAAATTCACGCAAAGCCTCAGCATAAGATGTCATATCCGTCATAATGACAAGAACGTGCTTGTTACATTCAAAAGCAAGATATTCGGCTGCTGTAAGCGCACAGCGTGGGGTCAGTGTACGCTCAATTATCGGATCGTTCGCAAGATTAAGGAACATTACAACTCTGGATAAAACGCCGCTTTCGTCAAAACTTCTGCGGAAATAGTCCGCAACATCGTTTTTAACACCCATTGCCGCAAAAACCACACAGAAATTATTATCCTCGGAATCTGATATTTTCGCTTGACGTACTATCTGTACTGCCAGTTCGTTATGCTTCATACCCGAACCGGAAAATATAGGAAGTTTTTGCCCACGAATAAGAGTTGTCAGTGTATCTATTGTCGAGATACCTGTATTTATATAGTTTCTCGGATAGATACGTGATACCGGATTCATTGGTGTACCATTTATATTTTCTCTTTTCACAGGATAAACTTCGCCGAATCCGTCTATAGGACGACCGGCTCCGCTGAATACTCTTCCAAGTATTTCGGGAGACAGTGACAGTTCCATAGGGCGGCATTTCAATCTTGTACGTGTATTGTCAAGGGAAATAGACTTTGTTCCCTCAAAAACCTGTACTACAATTCTGCTTCCTTCTATCTGTACGATTCTTCCGTGACGGAAGGTGCCGTTTTCCAGACGGATATCTACCATTTCTTCATAAGAAGCTCCCTCTACACCATCCAGAACGATCAGAGAGCCGTTGATCTCCTTCACGCCGACATAATCAAGAATCATTAACTTTCAACTCCTTTGACACTTTTACTTTTTCACAGGCGGAAAAAACAGTTATGCACTTGTGAGTGTTGCAAGAGATGTATCCATATCTGCAATCAGTTCATCAAACATTTCCGGTTTATCGTTCGGAATATCGTACTTCATTTTTGCAAGCTTCTCAAAAAGTCCGAGTGAAGTAATACTTGATATCGGAATAGCCGCCGCAATAATATGTTTTGCTTTTGCATAAAGATGAAGTATTGCTTTCATCATCAATTTCTGTTTTTCGAGAGGCACAAAGGTATCTTCCTTATGAAATGCATTCTGCTGAAGAAAACCTACACGTATCGCCTTTGCTGTTTCAATGACAAGTTTCTGTTCATCCGGAAGAACATCCGAACCTATAAGTTTTACTATTTCCATCAATGCACTTTCCTCGTGCAGAAGTGCAGTAATCTTATTGCGGTATTTTATAAAATCTTCTCCAAGGTTTTCTTTGAACCACGGGTCAAGGTCTGTAAAATATTCGCTGTAGCTGTCCATCCAGTTGATTGCCGGATAATGTCTTGCATATGCAAGAGATTTATCAAGCGCCCAGAAACAGCGTGTAAATCTTTTCGTATTCTGAGTAACAGGTTCGGAGAAGTCAGAACCCTGCGGAGAAACTGCTCCGATTATAGTAACAGAACCCTGACTGCCGCTCAAAGTATTTACACGTCCTGCTCTTTCGTAGAACTCCGAAAGTCTTGAAGGCAGATAAGCCGGAAAACCTTCTTCTGCGGGCATTTCTTCCAAACGACCTGAAATTTCACGAAGAGCCTCTGCCCATCTTGAAGTAGAATCCGCCATGATTGCAACATGATATCCCATATCACGGTAATATTCCGCAAGTGTCAATCCTGTGTAGATAGATGCTTCACGTGCCGCAACAGGCATATTTGAAGTATTGGCGATAAGTACAGTTCTGTCCGTCATGGGTCTTCCCGATTTCGGGTCAACAAGTTCCGAAAACTCATCAAGAACCTGACTCATTTCATTTCCACGTTCTCCGCAGCCTACGTATACGATTATATCAGCATCACACCATTTTGCAAGCTGATGCTGGTTCATAGTCTTTCCTGTACCGAATCCGCCGGGAATAGCTGCTGTTCCTCCTTTTGCAATCGGGAACATGGTATCCATAACTCTCTGACCTGTAATCAGCGGAATATTTGCCGGAAGTCTTTCTTCGCAAGGACGTGCCTGACGTATCGGCCACTCCTGACAAAGTGTAAGTTCGTGCTCGATACCCTTTTCGTCACGAATAACAACAACAGTATCTTTTAGCTTATACTTTCCATTAGGTTCTGCCCTTACTACCTCACCGCTGAGTGTCGGAGGAACCATAAAACGATGCTCAATAATTGCCGTTTCGGGACATGATGCGTAAATCATGCCGCCCTTTAGTTTATCACCGACTTTGACCTTTATTTTGACATTCCAGTAACGGTTAAGGTCAAGCGGAGATACAGCAGCACCTCTTGAAATAAATGAACCGCTTTGTTCTTCGATAGCCTTGAGCGGACGTTCTATTCCGTCGAAAATATTGTCAAGAATACCCGGACCAAGCAATACATTCATAGGAGCACCGGTTCCATAAATAGGGTCGCCCGGTTTCAGACCGGTTGTTTCTTCATATACCTGAACAGTTGTATATTCGTCATTAATGCCGATGATTTCTCCGACAAGACGGGCTTCACCAACATATACCATTTCCATCATAGAAAAGCTTCTTGTATTTCTGACGGTAACAACCGGACCGTTTATTCCATAAATTACATCATTTGTTTCCATCATACGCAATCCAATCCTTTTCTTATTCAGTTACCTTCAGTCCTGAATTTTCACAGAACCAGTCATGTTGGGCTTCAAGTTTGCTGTCAAGAGTTTCATCTGCGAGCATACCCATACTTCGGCTCATGCCGATAACACCGCCAAGTCTTATATCACTTGTTGCTTCGACAGTGCATTTTCTTCCAAACGTTGCAGAAAGCTGTTTTTGAAAACGAAGGTCATCTTTTTTGACTTTCAGAACCACATCATCTGCTGTAAGAACTTCTGCTATAAGTATGACACTTGCCTCAAGTTTGGCAAGGTATTCCTTTTTCTTTGTAAATTCAATAATCTTCTGTTCAGCATCGGCAAAAACCTGTTTTTCAATTTCCTGACGACGTGCAAATGTTTTTCTGCGGCTGGCATTTTCTGCTCTTGAAAGCTCCGAAGATATCTTTGTCCTGATATCCGTCATTTTTTTCTGAATAAGGACATAAGCCTCTTTCAGACCCTCATCCTCCGCCTTGCTTATTTCTTTCTGCTTAAAATCCTCGGCTTCGGACTGTATTTTACTGCGCTGTTCTTCAGCATATTTTTCTATCGCCTTTAAAAAATTGTCTGTTTTGCTTACATTTTCAGGCATATTTTCACCTCCGAAGGCGTTTAAATTTTAACGCCGATTGCTTCCCTGACATAACGGGTTATAGAATCCTTTGCACGTCCGCTGCCGTGTCTGTCAGGAATTTCGACAATCAGAGGCTGTTTGCGGTTAAGTTTAAGATCATACACAAGTTCCGGACAAAGCTGCACAAGCCTTTCCGTCATAAGTATAACCGCAACATCCTCCATATCCATTGCTTTTGTCAAAGCTGCTTTTACTTCATTTTCTTCGTGGACAACGACTCCGTTGATTCCTGCAAGATGCATTCCCATCAAAGTATCCACATTATCGCTTATCAAATAAAATTTCATATGCTACCACTCCTGTCGGGATGCTGCACCGCCGGATTCTCTGAATTTTTAAAAGTCAGACGAACCCACATGTCATTTTTATCCTGCATTGCTGATGATAAGGATCGAAACAAGAAGTCCGTAAAGCGCAACACCTTCACCAAGTGCAACGAAAATAAGTGCTTTACCGAAAGCCTTCGGATCTTCGCTTGTAGCACCGATAGCTGCCGGTGCTGCACCGCCTACGGCAATACCGCCGCCGATGCCTGAAATACCTGTTGCAAGCGCTGCTGCTACCATTGAAATACCCTTGTTCAAATCACCCGAACCTGCTGCGACTGCGGTCTCGGCAGGATCAGCAGCCATTGCAACCATTGAAGTTACAAGACAAAATGTTGCAACAATAGCGAATGATGCAATCTGTCTTATAACAGCAGTCTTGCGTGTTTTTTTACCAAGTGCGACGCTTTTGTAAGCATAGTAAACGGATACGACCAAGAAAATAACCGGTAATGCAAGTAATATATATTGTAACATGATAAATTCCTCTTTCTTTTGATTTTTTATTGCAGATCATTCTGCTTCTGTTTTTCTTGCCATAATCGGGGAGAACTGTCTTCCTTCTCCGATATAGAAACGGCTGAAAATTTCATAATAGTCAAGTCTGAGTACCTGAATTGCAACAAGAAGTGCTTCAAGTGCCATTACGATACCGTTACCGATTATAACAACAAGTGTATAGCCGATAACACCGCCTACCATGTTTGCAAGCGTGAATACAACGAGCATCATTCCGGCATGAACCAGAATATAAGCACCAACTCTCAGAAATGACATTGTATTTGTTACATAACTGAGACACATTTCAAACAATTCAAAGAAACTCTGCATGAAGTATTCTCCCCAGCTTTCAGGCTGCCACTTCTTTTTGCCCTCACAAAGCTTTCCCAACGGTTCACGCATGAACATAAGCACAAGCGGAACAGCTATCAGGCATATAATGTAAACAGGTGTCATTATCGGAACATTCAGGAACATTGTACATACAAGACCTGCTACAAGTGATACGTAGAGCACAAATCCTGCCAGCCCGTTTGCACCAAAAAATGCACTTTCAAGATCTTTTCGCCTCAGCGACGAATAAATATTTACAAGCATTGATATCATTATCGTCACAAAGCCAATAGCAACTGAGCCGTATATTATCATATTTATCGTTTCCGATTCCATGACCTCAACAAGCTTCCCATCTATGCCAAACAAAGCTTTATAAACAGGGTTCAAAAGTTCTTCAAATCCGAACACCGAACCGTACAGGAAACCGAATACCATACCCGATATACCACAGGGGATAAGTATTTTTCCTATTTCCATACCCTTCAGTTTCCACATAAGAAAACCGACTATTGCAACTACAAGACCCTGACCCATATCACCGAACATAATTCCGAAGAATAATGTGTACGTCAGTGCAACTATCGGTGTAGGATCAACTTCATTATAATTCGGCAGTCCATACATCTTTACATAAAATTCGTACAGTTTGAAGAACGGCGGATTTTTCAGAATGACAGGCGGAGAATTTTTCAGTTCTTCCTTGCCGTCGCTGAGAGAATAGTCAACACTCTGTATCTTATCAAGCGATTTTGTGAATGACTTTTCCTTATCCGCCGGTATCCATCCGGTAAGTATGAAGTTCTTATGATATTTATAAACATAACGCCTTATGCCGTGATAGGTATTAAGTTCCTCAAGCTTGGTGTAATATTTCATACACTTTTCTTTTTCGCTTTCCCAGAAAACCTCCATATCGTGTTCAAGCGTATCTCTCTGTTTTTTCAAATCAGCAAGATCGTTTTTCAGAGACTTGACACAATCTTCCGGAGTTCCGGATATTTCAGGCACATCAAGTTTTTCAAAATACAGTGAAGAAAATATTCTGTCAATTTCCGGACGCTGTTCTATCGGGGCAAAATACGCTCCCCAGCAATGTGTTTCATCATTCGTACAGGGAATGAACAGAACATACGGATTATCCGACTTTGCTATCTTTTCAAGACTTTCTTTCGGAAGTCTTCCAAATGCCGGAGCAATGTATTTACACTCATTGATTTCGGTAAAATCAAGTTCATTTCCTATGAAATGTCCCACCTGCTCAATTTTTCTTGTACAAGCCTCAATTTCCTGCTTGCATCGCAATCTGTCATTTACCATTTTTTCGAGCTTATCGGAAATATATGATGTATATTTCAGAACTTCATCCGAATTTTCATCAAAATCACTGATATTGGTGAATTCAAGTTCCACTTCTGCCATATCCGCAGCACTTCTCAGACTTTGCAGCTGAGCAGAATATGGATTCTTATCATTCAGCGGCACAAAATTCTGAGTATTGGAATAAAACGACATTGCATCGTCCGGATGAAAAACCTGTGAGTCCCCGCAAAATTGAATGACCTTATCAAGTTCGGACATCATACCGATAATACTGATAGCCTTGACCGGTCTTACAGACATAGGCACACCTCCTTATCTGACGAGCATTTTTTCTTTCTCGTCCGGCGACCAGCCGTAACGTGTCGCCTCGATTATATTTACAATATTTTTCAGTTCTATCTCTTTCAGATATACATAAGAGATCATTACTATTGTCGGATTTGGTGACAATCTCAGATGATGCTTACAGTACATACTTATAAGTGCATCAGTCATCTGAGCATTGTCATTGTATTTGAGCTTTGACATCAATCGTCCCAAATATGTGGAACGTGCAAGCTCAAATACTTCTTTTGCGCTTTCCGCACTGCAAAGCTCGCTCATTGCTCTGCGTGACAGCTTTCCATACGGTATAAGAAGAGGATATATTCTTTCTTCCGTATAATGAAAATATTTTTTTAGACGTATTATTCTGGAAACGTTTCTGAAATCAAGCATTGCACAAAAAACATCCAACAGTTCATCCTTATCACGTCCACTGCCCGTTTCTTCGATAGCATTAATTACTCTGCCGTAATTCTGATTATTAAGTTCCGCCTCAAGAAGAGCAATATTTATTTTTTCGCCTTCCTTAGGCTTGTACTTTTTCAATACAGATTCATAATTTGTTCCGGCAAGAACTTCCTGCATATCTCCGAAACTTCTGACATAAGAAAGCTTCTCAAGATTTATCCCTGCAAACTTATTCAGTGACAGCGGCATAGAATAGATGTACTCATCCGGTTTGCCGATGTTTACCAGTGTAAGACAGCGTATTATTTGTTCTATCTCCATTTCCGAGATTACAAAATCACTGAATATCAGGGTTTTGTCTTTTGCATAGCGTGAAAGTGCGAGTATATCATAATACAGATTTTGTCTGAGCATCGGTTCAAGCTGTCCACGGTGTACTTCCGTTTCATTCAGACCGGTAAGTGCTGATCTGTAGCTTGTTCGTGACTTCAGATACGCCGCCACTTCCGGAACATTACGGCAATCCATCAATTGCTTGTAATCCGTTTCTGTCAGGCTTTTTCCGTACATCGCACGAGCCTTGGCAAGGATCGCATTTGATGCCATCGTTGACGACATAATTTTATCACCTCTTTTTTTCGTGAAAAAGATTCTGCCCTGCACCTTATTTTAATACACGGCTTACAATCTCATCCACCCACTTTTCATGGTTTGCGGCATCCGCCTCCTCCATTGAGCGTATTAACGCCTCATTTTTTTCCTCAATACCGGCAAGTTTTTCATTTGCTGATTTCTGAGCCGCCTGAGTATTTATACGGATACGTTCATTTGCTTTTTCGATATAATCTGTTTTGATTTTTTCTTTTGTACGGATAATTTCCTTTTCATAGTCAATTTTGCTCTGTTGGGCAGCATTGGTCATGTCACGGGCTTTCTTATCCATATCAAGAATTTTCGAGATCATATCTTCCATACTTTACCACCTCCTGCAATAAGTGCAAGTATAGTAAACGAAGATATCTTCGTTTCTTCAACAAACACCTGCCAATATTATAAAACTTATTGTGCTCTATTTCAATTGACAAATCAATTTATATGCTTAACACAGAAATTTATCCGACAATCAAAAATCAGTTTTTCAAACTCTGCATAGGTGCCGGTATTCTGCCGCCGCGTGAAATGAATTTTGCTGGTGATGTCATATTAACATCCATTATCGGACCCTGACCCAGAAGTCCGCCGAAATTCAGTTCTTCTCCGGCAGATTTTCCTATCGCCGGTATAAGACGTACTGCTGTTGTCTTGGAATTTACCATTCCTATTGCAGCCTCGTCAGCAATAATACCTGAAATAACATCAGCCGGTGTATCTCCTGGAATAGCAATCATGTCAAGACCTACTGAACATACTGCTGTCATTGCTTCAAGCTTTGTCAGGGTAAGTACTTTATTTCTTGCGGCATCTATCATTCCGGCATCTTCCGTAACAGGAATAAATGCTCCCGAAAGTCCGCCTACATGAGATGATGCCATAACACCGCCCTTTTTAACGGCATCGTTGAGCAATGCAAGACAGGCTGTTGTACCAAATCCCCCGCACTGTTCAAGTCCCATTTCTTCGAGTATATGAGCAACAGAGTCACCGATTGCCGGAGTAGGTGCAAGTGAAAGATCCACTATTCCGAAAGGTACGCTAAGTCTTTTTGACGCTTCTTTCGCAACAAGCATTCCGGCTCTTGTTATTTTGAATGCTGTTTTCTTAACGATATCTGCCACGTCGGTAATATTGCAGTCACCGGCTTTTGCAAGTGCGGCACGTACAACACCCGGACCTGAAACACCTACATTTACAACACAGTCAGGTTCTCCCGGACCATGAAATGCTCCTGCCATGAACGGATTATCTTCCGGTGCATTGCAGAATACAACAAGTTTTGCTGCTCCTATACAATCACGGTCAGCAGTAAGTTCTGCTGTTTTTCGGATTATTTTGCCCATCTTGGCTACTGCATCCATATTTATACCGGCTTTTGTACTGCCGATATTTACCGACGAGCAAACCCTCTCTGTAACACTCAATGCTTCCGGTATACTTTCGATAAGAGCATAATCGCCCTGTGCAAAACCCTTATGAACCAAAGCGCTGTAACCGCCTACGAAATTTACTCCTATCTCATTAGCAGCTTTATCAAGAATTTTTGCAAATTTGACCGGACTTTTCGTCGGACAAGCTGCCGCAAGCATTGCTATCGGGGTAACAGATACTCTTTTGTGAATAATAGGAATACCGTAATCCTTGCTTATTTCCTCGCCTGTTCTTACAAGATCACCTGCTGAACGGCATATCTTGTCGTAAACCTTCTTACAAGCTTTGTCGATATCATCATCAATACAGTCAAGCAGAGAAATTCCCATAGTGATAGTTCTGACATCAAGATTTTCATTGTCGATCATGCGGATAGTTTCCAATATATCATGCGAATTTATCATCAGAATTGTTCCTTTCCTTTTGCTTTTCAGATCTTGTGCATTGCGTTGAAAATATCTTCATGCATAACATGAACCTTAACGCCCATTTCTTCACCTTTTTCCGTCAAAGAATCAACAAGCTCTGCAAACGGCACTGTACATTCTCCGATATCAACAAACATTATCATAGCAAACATTCCCTGAAGTACCGACTGAGTGACCTCTATAATATTCACTCCGACCTTGGCACATTCGTTAGAAACTTTTGCAAGAATTCCAACATTATCCTTTCCTAAAACAGTAATTACTGCATTCATAAACAGACCTCCTGTATTTTTCTTGTAAAAAACAAACTGTTTTACATGATAATTATCCTATTTTCTTGCATCAATGTCAAGTGTAAATTTTCTGTTCTTACATACAGATAATCTGTCATTCGTGTCCTATATGATGTTTTCTATAATTTAAGTCTTCAAAAGTTGGATTTTTTCAACAAGTATTCATGTATAATATTTCTTCAAAGTATGTTATAATCATATACTGTGAGAATTTGTTATGCTGATATGAAAGGAAAGATATTATGAAATACAGATTCATCTCCGACAGCCACACCCACAGCGAATGTTCTTTTGACGGAAAAGACAGCGTTATCATGATGTGTCAGCAGGCTTCAGGCATAGGTCTGTATTCCCTGACAATCACCGACCACTGTGAATGTAACGAATATTTTGAAAAAGATGTCAGAAGTGACATATCACGTTCTGTCATTGATATCGCAAAAGCAAGAGCAATGTATCATGACAGTCTTAAAGTTTATACGGGCATTGAGCTCGGTCAGCCTACTCAGAATGTAGATGCCGCAAAAGATGCCCTTTCTATCGGGGATTTTGATTTTGTCCTCGGTTCTCTCCACAACCTTAAAGACGAACAGGATTTTTTCTATCTTCAATATGATATAACAACCGCTTACGCACTTCTTGACAGATACTGCAAAGAACTTCTTGAACTTGCAGAACAAAACATGTTTGATTCCCTTGCACACGTAGATTATCCGCTCAGATATATTATCGCTACATCAGAAGTAAATGTCAACCTTAATAAATATCATGACATACTTGATGAAATACTTCTGACACTTGTCCGCAACGAAAAAGCTCTGGAAATAAACACTTCCGGTCTTCGTCAGGTCATTGGAAGAACTTTGCCGAATATCCATGTTTTGAGACGATTCCGTGAACTTGGCGGAAAATATGTAACTTTGGGTTCTGATGCTCATCGCTGGGCAGATATCGGTTCAGGAATTGAAGATGCTCTTGATATGCTGAGACAATGCTGTTTTACACACTTCACCGTGTATGAAAAAAGACAGCCGAAAATGCTTCCGATACTCTAAGCAGACTATTTGCTTATCTTTCACAAAATACTGCCGCAGAAAAGCCATAGGATCTCTGACAAAAATCAGAAATTCTATGGCTTTGTTTTTATCAAAAAATATTCAGTTGTCATACTTTAATTTAAGCTTTATTCTTACTGTTCTCCACGACTCGTGCTTAAGCATTTTCATACCTTCACGGCTGAGTTTAAGGCGTTCCGGCAATTGCTCATTTGCCGCTTCTATATAACGGTACAAACGATAATCAGGACTGTTGAACAGTATATTTATATATTCCTCATAAGATTTATCCGATCCGAATGAAAGATAAACAAATGATTCTCCATTGTTAACAGCATTAACAATATGATCTACTATCTTTCTGTCAGAACTGTTATCAAAATCGTAAACCATTACGCCCTCCACATGGTAGTAGTTATGCGTAAGGTGTAAACATTCCGGTATGAAGAAATTAGGACTGTCAGGGTCTTCACCCTCTGTATAAACCAACGGATCAATAGTATGATTTTCTTCAATCATTTCGGTTTTCAGATTGAAGTATTCATAGTTTATAACGTCCATCCCGTCATCCCATGTAAGATCAAGGTGATACCATGCGCCGTCTATCTGTACGACATTCCACATATGACGAATTCCGTCAGCATATCCGCGCAAAGTATAATTCGGTACTCCTGCACGGCTGAGAAGAAGCTGCATAGCCTTTGAATATCCCTCACAAACAGCCGTTCCGTTTATCATTGCACCATAAGCCGTGAAATATTCCCAGCCATCCGCCATAGAACCTATACTTTCGGCGTATGTGCATTGATTCAGCAGACGGTCATGCAGAATTTTCTCTTTTTCATATGCCGACATATCATTGTTTATACCACTCACAAAGCGGTCAACAGCATTTGCAAGCATTTCCGAACACTTGGAACATTCTTCCGCATCAATAACAGAGTAACATTCTATTATCGTATTTCCTTCATCGTAAGCATATCCGAAAACATTGCTTATCCAGAAAACCTGAGGATGATCCGAAATATAGGCATTCATTGCCCTTCTTATGGATGTTTCCGACATTTCTGTACCTGTAACAACTACACGTTCTGTTTTGAAATATCCTTTTTCGCTGATGTCATCAGTAATATAGCGCAGATTACGCTGCAATTTCAGATATACAAATCGTTCATTTGTATCTGTCAAAGCCTGATAACCGAAATTATACTCTGTCGAAGAAGAAAACGAAAGAGAATCCAGCTCTCCGACTTTTTTATACGTGGTACTAACCTGCTGCTGCGGGTCAATGCTTACTGCTTCAAGCTGTTTTCTGCCGCCGCTGAAATTACCTATGAGCAGCAGCGCACATGAAACAAGAAACATCAATGTAAATCCGAAAAATAAAGTATACAGTATTCGGGAAAAAATTTTCTTCATGCTATCAACCCTTTACCGGCACACTGTTTTATAAATGAATCACAATTACATTTGTAAAGCAGTAACTGTCAAATCAGATATATCAGCTCTTACTGCTGCGGTTTCTTTGTGTTGGCTTTCTTCTGGGAAACCGACTGCAAACCCGAACGTATTTTTTTAAGTTCAGCAAGGTGCTTTGAAAGATCATCATCTGCTTTTTTCATAAGGTCATCAACATACTTATTTGCTGCGCCTTTTATCTGAGCTGCCTGCTGATTAGCATTAAACAATATCTGATCTGCTTTCTGCTGAGCCTGCTTTATAATCTCGCTCTGCTGAACCATAACCTTTGCCCTTTCCTCAGCATTCTGTATTATACGTTCAGCCTCATTTCTCGAATCATTGAGAATTGTATTTCTCTGGTTTGCAATAGTTTTTGCCTGCTTGACCTCTACAGGAAGGTTAGCACGCATTTCTTCAATGATTTCCTTAAGACGTTCTGTATTAACGAAAGTTTTGCCTCCGCTGAAGGGGAGATTAAACGCATCATCCACCAATGTCTGAAGGTCATCTATAAGCATTTCCATTTTCATTTTGATCTACTCCTCTGTTTGATTTTCAGTAAAATTTCATCCCTAACACATTCCGGCACAAAGGGAGAGATATCTCCGCCCAACAATCCGACCTGTTTGACAATGCTGGAACTGAGATACATATTTTCAGCACTTGTTGTAAGAAATACAGTTTCAATGCTGTTATTAAGCTTGCTGTTAGTCAGTGCCATCTGAAATTCATATTCAAAGTCAGAGACTGCACGTAATCCTTTTACGATAACATCCGCATTCACAGCAGCCGCAAAATCAACAAGCAAACCCTGAAAGCCTACTATTTCCACATTTGGAATATCGGCTGTTACCTTTTTCAGAAGGTCCGTTCTTTCCTCTATAGTAAACCAAGGTTTTTTTTCCATATTAACCAACACGGCAACAATAACTTTATCAAAAACCTTTGCCGCTCTTTTTATTATATCAATATGCCCATACGTAACCGGATCAAAACTTCCCGGACAAACTGCAATTGACACCAAATCACTTCCTTTTTTTCATCACAGGTATGTTTCAGCAGTCATTTTTTTCAACATAGACGCTTATGACGATCTGCCCGTAACGATAACTTTTTTTCACAGCAAATGAGCCTACTTCAAGCGGAAGTTCTTCTTCTCTCGGATGCTCACATATTATGCAGCCGCCCTTATTTACAACATAAACTGCTTTTTCAAGTGCAGCCTGTAGCAGACCTGTTTTATAAGGTGGGTCGAGAAATACTGTATCAAAGCGTTCTTTGGTATTTGCCAAAAAAGTCAGCGTATCATTGACAACCGTCACGGCCTTGTTTTCAAATCCGCACAGGGCAATATTTTTTTTGATAACGCTCATGGAACGCCTGCTGCTGTCGATCATATAGACTTTTGAAGCACCTCTGCTGACAGCTTCTATACCCATCTGACCAGAACCCGCAAACGCATCAAGAAAACTGCATCCTTCGACAGAAAACTGGATTATACTAAAAACAGCTTCCTTCACCACATCAGTCGTAGGACGAACATCATCTCCCGAAGGAGAGATAAGTTTTCTGCCCCTTGCTGAACCTGTTATTACTCTCATATCTTTCTATCCTTAATATTCTTTTGCAGCAAATCACACAAATACACTATATATAGTGCACACGTTACAAGCTACATAATAATTATCGGTGAAATTGCATAAAAAGTCAATAGTTTTTTTGCATAGCATTAAAAAATTATTCTTCTGTTTTGTTATCTATATTTACAGACAAATCATCTTCATTGTCCGGATGATAATACTTATAAACTGCCTCAGCTACCGGCATGGTCATTTCTTTAACCTTCATAAGTTCTTCAATTTCCGCCTGTTTTATTCTCGCAATAGTTTTGAATCGTTTTAAAAGAGCTTTTGCCCTTGTCGGACCTATACCATCAATTTCGGTCAATCCTGTAGAAAATGAACGCTTGCTGTGTTTACTGCGGTGGTAACTTATAGCAAAGCGGTGTACTTCGTCCTGAATTCCGGAAACAAGCGTAAATGCACGGCGTTTTGAATTTATAGCGATTTCATGCCCTTCATCGGTAATAGCTCTTGTACGGTGATGATTGTCCTTTACCATACCGAAAAGCGGTATATCAAGTCCGAAACTCTCAAGTACCGGACGCACCGCCGAAACCTGACCCTTACCGCCGTCAAGCAATATAAGATCGGGAAGTTGTCCGAAACCGCTCCCACTATCGGGAGATTTAAAATACTCCTGAAAGCGTCTTGTCAGAACCTCCGCCATAGAAGCGTAATCATTTTGTCCGGAAAAGCCTTTTATTGAAAATTTTCGATAGGATGATTTAAACGGTCTTCCGTCTTTGAAAACTACCATTCCGGCAACGTTATCACTTCCGGCATGATGGGAAATGTCATACGATTCGATAAATCTTGGTGTCCTTGAAAGTCCGAGAAGTTTTGCAAGCTCATCCAAAGCAGTAAGTTCATGACCCAGATGACCATGACTTTGTGCAAGACGTTCTGCCGCATTTTCACGGCTCATTTCTATGATACGCATATTTTCACCCTTTTGAGGATGGTTTATTTTAACAGACTTACCTTTCTTTTGACTAAGCCATTCTGCAAGAAGCTTTTCATCCTCTGCTTCACCGTCAAGTGAAATCACAGGGGGAATATTATCACGCATAGAATAATACTGCTTTATAAATTCACTTCGCATAGCCGGCAGATCCGGATCATCTCCCGAATCTGAAAAAATGAAATCTTCTTTGTCATAAAGTCTGCCGTCTTTGAAACGTATAACCGCAAAACAAGCTGTTTTTTCTTCTGTTATAACCGCAATAGCATCCTGTTCCCTTATATTTGCCGCAACAACATTTTGTTTTTCCGTAATTTTTTTCAAAACATTTATTCTGTCCCTCAACTTTGCAGCAAGTTCAAATTCAAGATTTTCTGCCGCTTTATTCATTTTTTCAGTCATAATACGTATGCTGTCCGTATTTCCGGATTTCAGGAAATTTATTGCAGCATCGACACTTTCGTCATACTCCTGTTTTGAAATTCTTCCGCTGCAAGGGGCATCACATTGCTTTATATGGTAATTAAGACACGGGCGACCCTTGCCTATATCTTTCGGAAAATTTTTTTCGCAGGACGGCAAACGGAAAATACGCTTTGCTTCTTCAACAGAATTTTTGGCATACCATGCGCTCATATATGGACCAAGATAAACAGCACCGTCGTCTTTTTTCTGCATTTCAAAGCTTATTTTTCTCCATTCGTCATTTGATATTCTTATATAGCTGTATCCCTTATCATCTTTCAGCAAAATATTGTATTTCGGCTTATGTTGTTTTATCAGCGAACATTCCAATACCAAAGCTTCAAATTCGCTTGCGCAAAGAATATAATCAAAATGATCCACATTTTCGACCATACGTCTGACCTTTTCAGGATGATTCTTATCCGACCCGAAATACTGACTTACCCTGTTTTTCAGAGCCTTTGCTTTTCCTATATATATAATTTCATCACGGACGTTTTTCATTATATAAACGCCGGGTTTCAGAGGTAAATGCATTGCCTTGTCTCTAAGTTCACGAAGATCCATAAAATACACCCCACAAATGAAAAAAGAGGTGTATTACTCTCATAATACACCATCTTCTTCGGTTCATTTTGATTAATTACTCAGCAAAGCCGGACTGCACGAGTTTAATAAGGCTTTCAACTGCACCCTCTTCATCAGAGCCGTCTGCTATAACCTTGATTGTTGTTCCGCCAACGATACCGAGTGAAAGAACGCCAAGAAGGCTTTTTGCATTCACTCTTCTCTCTTCCTTCTCAACCCAGATAGATGATTTGAACTCATTAGCTTTCTGGATGAAGAATGTAGCCGGACGAGCATGGAGACCAACCTGATTCTGAACCATAACCTCTTTTACGTACATAATAAAATCCTCCTCAAAAAAGTCTTACCCCAAAACATACTTTCAACCGGTTCTGATAACGTATACCATCGCCGTTTCGTATAAGGTAATTATAGCACAATTTTAACATTGGTCAACAGTTTTTTAAAACTTTTCAGGTTTGAACGATTTCAAAAAGGTAAAAACTATATTTTTTTGTGCAAAATAACAATAAAGTTAATTTTTTTTATTCTTTTATCCACAGTAAAAGGTTCATCTTTCAGGTAAATGTATATTTTCTCTCACTAAATGTATAAATATTCATCAAAATATCATATATTTTCTCATATTAATGGATTTTTTGTAAAATTTCGGAATTTTTAATAACTAATAGTAAATTATAGATGTTGAATTTCGTTAAATATGCCTATAGACATTTTACATCTGATTATTATTATTGCGGACAGGAAACAA
>CACXGC010000102.1 GCA_902767155.1 uncultured Ruminococcus sp.
AGCCCGATTTTACGCCTGTGGAGTTAGTAGGTTACGAGAACGATGAAGCAGGAAGCCCATTGGCTTTAGACAATGGGTAGTTCACATGAAAACAGTAGGTTTAGCTTAATTTGAAAGTATTTCTTCGGCGAGGTGTTTTACAAGGTTAATAACTGCTTCGGCGTCTGAAACCGAAATCAGGCTTTCAGATGCGTGAAGATAACGGCATGGTACAGACACTGCTATTGTGCGTACACCGCTGCGGGAACGGTGTATAATGCCGGCATCGTTTCCGCCTGCAATCATTGTCTTTGTCTGTACAGGAATATTTTTTTCAGAAGCGATTCGCATAGCTGTATTATAATATTCCTTGTCGTATATAGTAGACCTGTCCATAAATGAAACTACTGCACCGCTACCGACACAGCATACCTTTTTAGCACCATCTGCGCCGGGAATATCTGCCGCTGTTGTTGCTTCAATAACAATTGCACAATCGGGTGCAACAGTATATGCCGCAGCCGCAGCACCTCGCAGTCCGACTTCTTCCTGTACGCAGAATACAAAATGCATATCATACGGCAAATCTGAGCGCAGCATTTCGATAAGTGTAAGACATCCGAAACGGTCATCAATTGCTTTGCTTATGATTCTGCCGTCTTTATTTTCGTATATGCTGTCAAATATAATGCTGTCGCCGATATGTACATATTTTTCTGCTTCACTGCGGTTTGCTGCACCTATATCAATGCTCAGTGATTTCAAAGGCGGATTTTTTCCCTTTTCATCTGCTTTCAGAAGGTGCAGGGGTTTACAGCACACAACTCCGGGGATTTTCTCCTTGCCTATAAGTACTTGTTTGGCAAATGCTGCTGTGTCGTTTATTCCGCCGACACTTTCAAATTTCAGCGTACCATCATCGTTTATGTATGTAACAATAAATCCTACTTCATCCATATGGGCGGAAAGCATAAGTTCCTTTGAAGGGCGTTTTCTGCCCTTTTTGAATGCGATAATGCTTCCGAGCGGGTCAACTGTTATATTGTGAGCATATGGTCTGATTTCTTCGAGAATTATATCACGTACGGAATCCTCATCTCCTGAAATGCCTGATGCTGTGCAAAGTTTTTCCAATAATGCTTCGTCAAACATTCGCAATTCCACCTTTCATAATATAAGCGGCAAGAATCTTTGCTGTATTTTCGATATCACTAATGCATACCATTTCTGTCTGGGTATGCATATTTTTTTCGGGAATAGATAATACTCCGCATGAAATACCGCTTTTTGTGACAGATATTCCGTCGGCATTTGTTCCGGTAGTACTGCCGTCTGTTTCAAAATTACATGGAATATCCAATTCTTTTGCAGTGTCTATCAGCAAATTCGTTACCTTCTTTGAAAGAACAGGCGCAATGCTGACAATGACGCTGCCAAAACTTCCACTTTTCTCAGCCAGAACACCATCCTGTTTTGCGAATCCGACATCAACGACTATTGCCTCATCAGGGTCAAGTAAAAACGCAGCTGTTTTTGCACCGCTTTCGTTTGTTTCCTCCTGAGAAGAAAAAACAAACGATACATGACAAGGCAGTTCTTTATCTTTCAGCAAAAGAGCACACTGAACCAGTGCCGCACATCCTGCACGATTATCAAGAGCCGATACTGCAACCTTATTTCCAAGTAACTCACGAAATGTACTCTTTACTGTAACAGTATCGCCAAGAGAAACGATTTCATGAACTTTTTCAGAGGAAAGTCCTGTATCTATCCATATGTTGTCACGTGTAAGAGCTTCGTCCTTGTCAGTGAGATGAGGCGGTACAGAGCATATTACACCGAGTATTTTTTCTTTTCCGCAAACTGTCACAGCACTTCCCGGTAATGATCTGAGGTCAATTCCTCCGACAGGTTCGGCTTTGAGAAAACCTCTTTCGTCAATGTAAGTCACTGTTAGTCCTATTCTGTCAAGATGAGCATCGATCATAATATGATGCTTCGAGTAAGTACTGCCCATAGAAACGATAAGTGAGCCGTTTGACATAGTAGAATATTGTGCGGTTTCTCCAAGTATTTCACAGATTGCGCTGTGAAGTTCGCTTTCTCTTCCGGAAACACCGTCATCTGTACACATTTTTTTAAGTAATTCTAACGTATCCATTTTTGCCACTCCTTGTTTATATGAAACGACCATTTGTATTAACGTATGAAAAGCGGGGAGCCCGAAATGAAACTCCCCACCGTTTTTATAAGTATACGCAGCTTATTTCACAACAATATTTACAAGCTTGCCTTTGACATAGATTTCTTTTACAATAGTCTTTCCTTCAATCAGAGCCTGAACTTTGCTGCTCTTTTTTGCCATTTCAAGCGCACCGGACTGGTCAGTATCAACTGCAATATTGAGCTTGTCTCTGACTTTGCCGTTTACCTGAACAACAATTTCGATAGTTTCTTCAACACATTTGCTTTCGTCATACTCAGGCCATGACTGCTGCGCCGCAAAACCTTCGCCAAGCTTTCCCTGTTCCCAGACTTCTTCGGCAATGTGCGGAGCGAAAGGACTCATCAGTGTGGTAAATATTTTCAGTTCGCCTTTGGTAATTGAACCCAAAGCGTAAATGTCATTTATCAGCGACATCAATGCGGCAATAGCAGTATTGAATTTGAGAACCTCTATATCATCGCCGACTTTTTTGATGGTTTTATTTATAACGGATTCCAGTTCAGGGCGGATGTTTTCGTCATCTGTCAGGATTGTCAGGAAATTGTAATAGCGCTCTGCAAGACGGCGGCAGCCTTTTATGCCTTTGCTGCTCCATGGCGCTGCTTTTTCAAAATCGCCGAGGAACATTTCATACAGACGCATTGTATCTGCGCCATATTCCTTTACGATATCATCAGGATTTACTACATTATCCCTTGATTTGCTCATTTTTTCGCCGTTTTCGCCCAGAATCATGCCATGGCTTGTACGCTTTGCATATGGTTCGGGTGTGGGAACAACTCCGATATCATAGAGGAATTTATGCCAGAAACGGCTGTACAGCAGATGGAGCGTTGTATGTTCCATACCTCCGTTGTACCAATCAACAGGATTCCAGTAATCAAGAGCTTCTTTTGATGCCAGAGTTTCACTGTTATGCGGGTCCATATAGCGCAGGAAGTACCAAGAAGAACCAGCCCATTGCGGCATTGTATCTGTTTCTCTCTGAGCATCAGCACCGCATTTCGGACATTTTACATTTACCCAGTCTGTCATTTTTGCCAGCGGTGATTCGCCGTTATCTGTCGGTTCGTAAGATTCAACATCAGGCAGTTCGAGCGGCAGTTGGCTTTCATCCATCGGAACTGCTCCGCAGCACGGACAATGTATTATCGGTATAGGTTCACCCCAGTAACGCTGGCGGGAGAATACCCAGTCACGCAGTTTGTAATTTACTTTTGCCTTGCCCTTGCCGGATTCTTCAAGCTTTTCGATAATCTTCTTTTTTGCGTCATCAACGCTAAGACCGTCGAGATAGTCGGAGTTTGTCATAATACCTGTTGCACAATCGGTGAAAGCTTCTTTCTGAACATCTTCGCCGCCTTTTACAACTTCGATGATAGGCAGACCAAACTTTACAGCGAAATCATGGTCACGGGTATCATGTGCCGGAACAGCCATAATAGCACCTGTGCCGTATGATACAAGTACATAGTCGGAAATGAATACAGGTATTTGTTTTCCGTTCACGGGATTTATTGCTTCAAAGCCGTCAATGCGGACACCGGTTTTATCTTTTGCTACTTCTGTACGCTCAAAATCTGATTTTCTTGCAGCAGCTTCCTGATATGCACGAATATCGTCCATATTCTTAATAGTGCCTGACAGTTTTTCAATAATCGGATGTTCGGGAGAAATTACCATGTAGGTAGCACCGAAAAGTGTATCGGGACGTGTTGTATAAACTGTGAGAATATCACCTGTAGTTGTTGTGAAATCAACCTCAGCACCGGTAGAACGTCCGATCCAGTTTTTCTGCTGAGCCTTTACTCTGTCGGGATAATCGACCAAATCGAGGTCATTTATAAGTCTTTCGGCATAAGCTGTTATTTTGAGCATCCACTGAGATTTTACACGGCGGACAACTTCACTTCCGCATCGTTCACAAACACCGTTTACAACTTCCTCGTTGGCAAGTACACATTTACATGATGTACACCAGTTTACAGCCATTTCCTTTTTATATGCAAGACCTTTTTTGAACAACTGGAGGAAAATCCACTGAGTCCACTTATAATAAGACGGGTCAGTTGTATTTATTTCTCTGCTCCAGTCAAAGGAAATTCCAAGAGCCTGAAGCTGGCTTTTAAAACGTGCGACATTATTTTTTGTAACCTGTTTTGGGTGTACGTGATTCTTTATAGCAAAATTTTCTGTCGGCAGACCGAAAGCGTCCCAGCCTATAGGATAGAGCACATTATATCCCTGCATTCTTCTTTTACGTGCAACTATGTCAAGTGCTGTATAAGAACGGGGATGACCAACATGAAGTCCCTGTCCTGACGGATAAGGGAATTCTATCAGGGTATAATATTTAGGTTTGGTACTGTTTGCCTCAGCATGGTAAATGCCTGCATCTTCCCATGCTTTTTGCCATTTAGGTTCGATGACCTTATGTTCGTATTTCATAGTTGTTACTCCTTTTAATTACTTCTTTTGTCCTACACGGCGGACAAATATTTTATTTCTCAGGTTCGATAATTTCGCCGTCTTCCCAGAGTCTTTCAAGATTGTAATATTCTCTTGCATCTTCCGAAAAAACATGAACTATAACGTCGATATAATCGAGAAGAATCCATGTATCATTTCTTTGACCTTCGACACTGCTGACGCTTATTCCTGCCTCATCAAGACGGAATTCCACCTCGTCTGCAAGTGTTTTTACATGAGTGTTTGATGTACCGGTTGCTATTACAAAATAATCGGCAATGGAAGATATATCCCTGATTTTTATGATTTTTATGTCAAGTCCCTTTTTTGCGTCAAGGGCTTTTGCGGCAAGCTGTGCCGTTTCAAGTGATGTCATTAAAAAAAATCCCCCTTATTTCTTACTTTTTTTTCTGAGATTTGAGAAATGCCACTTCATTATAAGCCATGAATGTATCTGGTGCGATGGCAAGTTTTCTCTGTGCAAGATCGGCAATTGTAAAGCTTATGCCCTCAAGCATTGCATCTTCAAGACTTTTTTCCGCAGCTTTGCGCATTCTGTCAACGCCTTCATAATCTCTCTCGGCTGATGTAAAATCGGCTATGAAAATAACTTTTTCAAGCAATGACATTCCGGCACGTCCCGTCGTATGATAACGGATAGAATTCAGTATATCATCATCGTTTATGCCAAGCTCTACTTTAACGAAAGCAGCGCCTGAAATTGCGTGCCATAGCTTGCGGCTGGAGCGTTCAAGCTGTGTTATTTCTATGCCGGCACGCTCGATAAGTTCAAGTTGTTCATCATCGGGAGTTTCTTTTGTGGCATCATGAAGTATGCCCGCAATCTCTGCTTTTTCCACATCAGCGCCATATTTTTTTGCAAGTCTGACTGCTTCTTTAGAGACATTTTTTGAATGTCTGAAACGTGCGGATTTCATACGGCTGCTGATAATTTCTTCATATTCACTGATTGTCAATACTATCACTTCCGGAATAAAATATTGGATAATCATTATTATAACAGCATATTTCCCATCTTGCAAGCGTACAGAGCGATTTTTTCAAAAAAACGATATAAGCCTGCCGGGAATCAGCAGACTTATATCGCATATTGGTATACTTATTAGTAACGTGCAGGCTTTGGGAGTATAATGGAGTATTTGCCTTATAATTCCTGAAATGGAAGTTTCAGCAACCCCATTTAGGAAATAATTATAATTCAAAGCGAACTAATTGTCAATAGCAAATTGTGACATACTCCCCCACCTATAGAGGTGGGGGGCTTCTCGCTCAAGTACGGCAACCCGTACAGTATCAACGAGCTATCCCCGTGTGTCCCACGGTTATGATAGATTTGTCTGTTATCGCTCCACTGACTTCACACT
>CACXGC010000103.1 GCA_902767155.1 uncultured Ruminococcus sp.
ATGCGGCATTTTATGCCCTTTTACAGCAATTTGAGAAAGGAATTTTATATGATAAGAGTTATGTTCATCTGCCACGGCAATATATGCAGAAGTCCTATGGCAGAATTTATTATGAAAGATATGGTTAAAAAAATTGGTGCAGAAAAAGATTTTTATATCAGTTCCTGTGCTACAAGCCGTGAAGAAATATGGGGCGGTGTCGGAAATCCTGTGTATCCCCCGGCTCGTGAAGAACTCGCCAAACATGGTATATCATGTGACGGAAAACGTGCTGTTCAGCTTACTAAAGCAGACTATGACAATTATGATTTTTTTCTATGCATGGATCAGACTAATATGCGCAACGCAAAACGTATTATCGGCAACGATAATGACGACAAACTAAAATTGCTGCTTTCATTTGCAGGTGATTCAGAAAGCATAGCCGACCCGTGGTATTTTGGCAATTTTGACAGAACCTATTCCGATATAGTGCGGGGCTGCACCGCATTTTTAAATCATATCGGATATAAAACGAAATGAGGAAAAATATGACAAGAGAAACTGCTAAGAAAATGATAAAAGGTCATACGTTAAAGCGGCAAGAATCAGCACGGAAAGATATAGAAGAGAGAGCCTATGTCACTTTGGAAACAGTTCCAATATTTGAACCGGACGGAAATAATTTCAGCTTTTCGGCAATGTATAAAATACGCATTGATGACGGGAATTATATCTATGGTCGTGCCGCAAATATAGACAGTCTTTGCAAAATGCAGATTTCTGCCGCAAACGGAGAAGTTTTTCGTATTATGTATCTAAAAAACTCACTTATTATAATCGAAATCGAAGAAAGAGATGACTAACGGAGGATTTTATGGAATGTATACTAAAAACAGATAAGCTGACAAAAACATACGGTTCTCAGACAGTTGTAAACAATGTTTCTCTCAGCGTTGAACAGGGAGATATTTATGGCTTTGTCGGAAAAAACGGTGCCGGCAAAACTACATTCATAAGAATGGTACTCGGACTGACACGTCCTACAAGCGGAACATTTTCATTATTCTCGGATATGGATATTTCTTCCGCAAGAAAAAGAACCGGCAGTCTTATTGAAAGTCCGGCTCTTTACACTAATATGTCTGCTCTGGAAAATATCCGTATGTGCTGTACAATTCTTGGCGAAAACAAAAATCAGGCGGAAGAAATACTAAAAATTGTCGATCTGTCTGATACCGGAAAGAAAAAAGCCGGCAATTTTTCTCTCGGAATGAAACAGCGTCTTGGAATCGGTATGGCACTTGTCGGAAATCCTGATTTTCTTATACTTGATGAACCTATCAACGGATTAGACCCCACAGGAATAGCAGAAGTTCGTGAGCTGATTCTGCATCTGAAAAACGATCAGGGAAAAACTATCTTTGTTTCAAGCCACTATCTCGGAGAACTTGAGAAAATCGCTACACGCTATGGAATAATCGCAAAAGGAAAGCTTGTCGAAGAACTTACTTCCGAAGAACTGTCTGCAAAATGCGGTGTTCAGACATTACTGAAAACCGATAATCCCGAAAAAGCCGCTGAACTGGTAAGAAATCTGCTTAAAACGGAAAATGTAGAAATAAGAAAAGACGGCACTGTCATTTTATCAGAACCGGTCGAAAATATAGGCAAGCTTACAAATGAATTATTCACAAACGGAATTGTAGTTGCCGGCATAACAACATCTGATAACAATTCCGAAAAGTATTTCATTGACAGAATGGATGGTGCATAATGACAGGTCTTTTTAAAGCAGAAATGAAACGCCTTACAAAAAGCCGAAGCCTTATAGTATGTATAATAATTGCTGTTATACTGGGAATTACTGTAGCAATGCTGTATAATTACTTCTGGGAACAAAAAGGAGGCCGCATTGCAGCCTCATATGCCTTAATGGAACAATTCAACATGGATACGGAAATACTTGATACTGCACTCAGCTCAATACCCGAACATAACATATGGTCATTTGTAAATATTTTCTTCACTGACGGCACTATATGGATATTATCCGCAATATGCACCTGTTCATTTCTTGCGTCAGAATATCATACAGGAACTTTGAAAATATCAATCTCAAGAGGCTGTAAACGTGAACATATCCTCTTTGCCAAATTCTTATCGGGTTTTATCAGCGTGCTTATAGTAGCACTTGCATATGTTGGTTCCGGTTCATTGGCTGCTTGTTTCATGGTAGAACTTCGTTCAGAACTTTCTTTTACACAAATGTCTGTAATATTGCTTATGTATTTTCTTCTGATTGCCGCAAGTGCCGCTGTATTCCTTATGCTGACTGTTATTTTTCAGAAAAGCGGTTTTGCTGTTGCTGTAATAATTGCCTTTCCAATGATATTTTCACTGTTGATAAATCTTGCTTCAATGGTATTTGAAAACGCATCATCACTGTCAAGATTTCTCCTATCCTCAGCATTCATGACAGTACAGCAGTCTGTCTTAGCCGGCGAAACATACATCACAGCCCTTACCGCTTTAGGATATATAATTCTTTCTGCAATTATAAGCATCGCCGTCTTCAACAGAAGCGAAATAAAATAATCATTTCTTGAGTTTATTGTTTTGTATCGAATAAACTATGTTATAAAAAATGCTGACACAACGAAATGAAGTGCCGGCATTTTTTTGTAATACTAAAATTTATCTGACGGTTTTTTGCGGGACTCTGCTGTATTTCTTGAATGTGAACTGCCGCTTTTTACAGACCTTTCATTTTGCTGCTTTCTCTCATAACCGTCAGCTCTTTTTTCTTTGTTCTGTGCAGCTTTTTCAGCAACCTTACGGCGTTTACGTTGTCTTTGTTTCGGGTCTACAATAAGGATATAAAAACTTGTCAGCAAAACCAAAACGATATCTGCAAGAATCAGAAAAATCACTATGAAAACATACTGTCCGGAAAATGAGTTTTCTTGATTTTCATCTTCATTTAACTTTACATTTCCGTTGAATTGGGGCAAATTCTTTATTGTTTCACTGTGCTTGCTGTTTCTTTTTGCGTAGTCCTGCAAATAGACATTATTGTCACTGTAAATAACAAGTTCGGGTGCAAGTGTAAATGCATTATCCTCTATCTTTGATATATTTTTGTAAAACACGCCTGCATTCAGATTCGGACATTCATTAAACGCTGATGCTTTCAGCTTTGTATCTCCATTAAACTCGGCTCTCATCAGCTTTTTACATCCCTGAAATGCATTTTTCTCGATTTCGTTAAGACTTGCCGGAAAAACTACTCTTTTTAATTCGGTGCAGTCTTTGAATGCATTGCTGCATATTTTTTTAAGCCTTTCGTTAAATTCAACTTCCTTCAATTGTTTACAGCCCTCAAACGCTGAAACATTTATTGAAGAAACGGTCACAGGTACTCTGAAACTTTCGAGTCCGGAAAATGCAAACACATAACTGTCTACAATGCTTATACTATTCGGCACATCAAGCGATTTTAAAGAGGTACATTTATAAAAAGCCCTCTCCCCTATCTGCGCCACCGAAACCGGTATGTAAATATTTTCAAGCTGTTGGCAGTTTTCAAATGCAGATGCTCCTATTGCAGTCACAGAATCGGAAATCATTATTTTCTTGAGATTCTTATTTCCGGCAAATGCACAGTTTCCTATCTTTTTCACATAATTCGGAATACTTTTTGTATCGGCATTGCCTGTATATTTTATCAATATACCGTCACCGACTGTTATAAACTCTTTTTTTTGGGAAAGTATCCATTTTGTGTTTTCAAGTACATATCCCCCAAAATACCGCAAATTTTTAGGTATAACGGGATTTTCAAGCAATGTGCAGTTCAGAAATGAAAAATCACCTATATTTTCCACACTGTTCGGCAAAGATATCTGTTTAAGCGAAGTACACTCTGAAAAAGAGAATCTTCCAAGAGTTTTTACACCATCGTCTATAGTGACATCCGTAAGCTTTTTACAGCCTGAAAACGCCGACTCTCCTATCTCGGTAACAGTTCCGGGAATATACACTTTAGAAAGCATCGTACATCCGTAAAATGCACAGTTATTTATTTTCTTCACTGTATCAGGTATTTCTATTTCCTTTATCGAGTCGTTTTTTCTGAAAGCGCCTGCTCCTATTGAAACGACACTATAATCACCTATTTTTTCCGGAATAGATACAAACAAACTTTGTCCCGTATATTGAACTATTTCCGCTGTACTTTCCTTTTCGGAAACAAAGTACCTGAAATCACCGCTATCGAGCAACTTTACTGCATATACAGCTTCATGCTCAGGAAAAATAACAACGAACAATAATGCAAGGAAAAAAGTAAATGTATGCTTTATACTTAATTTCATCATATCCCACCTTTATTTATGGTTATCCACATTATACCTGTACTCTTTAGGTGTCATATTATATTTCTTTTTGAATATCCTGTTGAAATAAGAGAGATTTGTTATACCAATCTTTGCAGCTACTTCCGTTATCTGCATACCGCTTGAAAGAAGAAGATTTGTCGCCACATTCAAACGATAATCGTTTATATATTCAATGCAGGTCATACCCATATATCTCTTGAAAAAGCGCATGAAATAATGCTTGCTCAAATTAACACATTCTGCAAGTTCATCTATTGTTATAGTATTCATATAATTCTCGTCAATATAGTCAAGTATAGTCTTGATATTTCTTGTGGTATTGCTTTTTATACTCGGTTCATGCATTTCAGGCTTAAAGAAATAGCTGAATAAAACATGGAACATATTGAAAAGTTCCGATTTTATTTTCAATTCGTAGTAATCCTGTTTTTTATCATACTCATGTATAAGCGACAAAACACTGTTTTTGAGTTCTTCATAATGAGGCTGGTAAGGAGTTATATGCACAGGATTTATATACATACCTTCCACAAAAGGTGTAAGGTACTTCAACGAACACGCATCTGTATTATTTCCCATAAGCATATTAAAATTAAAGATCACCGTTCTGAAAATGGTTCTGTAATCTTCAGACTGTTTGAAAGAATGGAGCTGGCAAGGATTTATAAGAATAATATCTCCTTTTTTCACGTGATAATTTTCAAGATCAATATATTCATCATACTCGCCGCTTTCGACGTAAACTACTTCCATTTCCTCATGCCAATGCATAGGATATGTAGTATAAAAATCCGGCATAACAGTCTTTGCAACTGTATACGGTAAAAGAAAATCTCCTACCCTTGCGGTTTCTTTAAGAATATTCAATTCTTCCTGCTGCATAAAATTACTCCTTTCAAAAACGATCTGCCGGAACTAAAACAATAATAACAAAAGAAACGAAATTTATCCGATAAACTAATACAATAGTATTATAATACTCATTTAAATTTTCATCAATGATAAGTAAATATCTTTTTTAACACTAAAATGACATTTTTGACCGAATCTTTGCGGAATAACAATATATTTCCGTTAATTGCGTATAAATATACAAATACTATTGACAAAAATGCAAAATTGGTTTATATTAAGTACGACAGAGTAAATATATGTGCGTTAAGTGTCATGTGAACGGGGAGTTGTCACATGAACGAAAAGGTTTCTTGCGGTACATATATTGCATCCCGCTGCATGATATCAGGGGTCTATCCTCCTTATTATATACAGCGCTACTCTGTAATAATAAGGAGGTTTTTTATGAAAAAAAAACAGCTTAATATCAAACAAACTACAATATTTGTAGCGTCAATGGGGTTGCTGATAGCACTGCTTTTCATACTTTCAATGATAAGCAGCCGACTTAGAACAGATATTATAAAATTCTCGTTCTCGTTCATTCCCGTTGTCATTGCCGCAAGATTTTTTGGGTTTCCCGGTGCTGTTACTGTGGCAGGACTCGGCGATCTTGTATGTTATCTGGCAAATCCCCAAGGAGCATGGCTCTTCCCCATTACTTTGAATGAAATGGCTGCCGCAGCAGTTTTCTGTATTTTTCTCAGAAAAAGCGACAAATTCATTCATATCATTTTTTCGGTTCTCATAACTCAGATAGTAATAAGCGGTTTTATAACTCCACTTTGGCTCTCTATTCTTTTCACCGAAAACAGTTATCTCTCATTGCTCATAATGAGAATACCTCAGATTCTTATCATGATCGCCATCGAGATTACTATTATTCCCGTTGTCCTTAAGGCAGCCAACAAAGCCGCACAAGCAGCAAAAATAACTTTCTGAACAAAAAAATGCAAAAATATGCCAACCAAAATCAGCATATTTTTGCAATCAGGGAAAATTATTGCTTATCAGGTACTCCCAAAAAATCATATAAGCTGTATTCAAGCACTTTAGTAATTTCATAACTCAAAGAGAGCGAGATCGGTTTTGTGTCACGTTCTATCTGAGATAGTGTGCATTGTCGTATTCCGACCATCTCCGCAAGTTGTTCCTGCGTGTAGCCCTTATTTTTCCTCAGCCTTTTGATATTTTCACCAATACTCATTTCAACACTCCTTTATCACTGAAAAAATTATACTCGAATGTAAAAACATTGAGCAGGCGTGTGGCGGTATCGGATTTTATAATAGCCTGATAATCCAACATCAAATATAA
>CACXGC010000104.1 GCA_902767155.1 uncultured Ruminococcus sp.
CGGGGATAGCTCGTTGATACTGTACGGGTTGCCGTACTTGAGCGAGAAGCCCCCACCTCTATAGGTGGGGGAGTATGTCACAACATTCACCCAATGCTTTAGGACTCATTGCTTTAACGATTGTATATGGTCTGTATTTTGAATTTGTTTCTACTTTTGCAGTTCCTACGGGGATATTATAGTATACACCTGCTACATCACGGTTAAGCTTTATTTTTTCTACAGTATCTTGTGAAAATTCTCCGGAAAAACTTACATCGTAATCTCCGTAATTATTTACGTTCGCATATATAAGGCTCTGGTATGCACTTGTTCCGATACCGGCTACAGCTGTAATAAGAGCAGCAGCAAGCATTATTGCCGCAATAGTCATAATTGTGCGGCTTTTGTTCATGATAAGGCTTCTGATTGTAAGTTTTTGTATGATATTCATCATCAAACCTCCCCTACAAGTTTACCGTCATTTATTGTCAGCACTCTGTCTGCTTCTTTTGCTATTTCAAGGTCATGTGTTATCATTACAATTGTCTGACCGAAAGTTTTGTTTGTCATTTTCAGAAGGCTTACAATATCCTCTGTTGATTTTGAGTCGAGGTTTCCTGTAGGTTCGTCAGCAAGAAGGAGAGCCGGCTCTGTTATAAGTGCACGGGCAATAGATACTATCTGTTGTTGTCCGCCTGAAAGCTGGTTCGGCAGATTGCGTCTTCTTTTTTCAATGCCGAGAGTTTTGATTATTTCTTCGAGTCTTTCCGGATCTGCGTGTCTGCCGTCAAGTTCAAGGGGAAGGGTAATATTTTCTTCTGCTGTAAGTATGGGGATGAGGTTATAAAACTGATATACGATACCGATCTGTCTGCGGCGGAAAATTGCGAGCTTATCGTCATTCATTCCGCATATTTCCTGACCATCTATTACAATACTGCCGGATGTTGGTTTGTCTACTCCGCCAATCATATGCAGGAATGTACTTTTTCCGCTGCCGCTTGCGCCGACTATTGCAACAAACTCGCCGCGTTCAACGCTGAGTGATATTCCGTCAACTGCGTTTACAATATTTTCTCCGCTTCCGTAAGTTTTTACCAAATTCTCAATTTTAAGTATCTCCATAACTTCTCCTCCTGATAATCGTGCGTTTGTTCGCATCCGTTATTTTATGCTGCAATTATAGAATGTCAAAGTGACATTAAAGTGACAAGAAATAAAATTATATCAAGTTTTCAAAGATTGTATAAGTGACTGAAATCTATTTTTTGTGTATTCTCACAACATATTTTGTATGTTATTATATGTGTTGTCAACGGCAGAACTTTTTGATATAATGAAATTCAGGAAATATTTTCGTAAATAGCAGGTGACTAACTAAGAAAAAATGAAAGGAACATACTTATGAAACTCAGTAAAAATTTTCTCGTGCACAAAACAGGAAACGATACTGTTGTCGTTCCAACAGGAAATGCAGGATTTTCCGGCGTTGTTCAAGGAAATGAAACTCTTGGAATTATACTCGACCTTCTTAAAAAAGATACTACCGAACAGCAGATTATTGACAAAATGTCAGAACAGTACGATGCTGAACGTTCGGAAATCGAAAAGGATGTTATAAGCATTATAAGCAGACTGAGAAAAATCGGTGCAATAGATGACTGACAAAGAGGAAATAAAAATTGACTAAAGAAGAATACAGAACTGCAATAGAATATGTTATATGGCTTTCGGGATGTGCTGTAAATGGTACAGTACCTGATAGAGAAAGGGCAAAAAAAATCAGTTTGGAGAATCTTTATAAAGCCGCTAAAATGCATATGCTGACAGCAGCTGTTGCTTATTCGCTTAAGACAGCAGGGATATGTGACAAAAATTTTGAGCAGGAAAAGGCAAAATCAATTCGCAAAATTGCTGCTATGGATATTGACAAATCTTTGCTTTTTGAAGGACTGGAAAAACAAAAAATTTGGTATATGCCATTGAAAGGTACTGTTGTCAAAGACTTCTATCCGTCAATAGGTATGCGCCAGATGTCGGATTTCGATATTCTCTTTGATGCCGAATATGCAGAAAATGTACATGACATAATGCTGGATCTTGGCTTTAGCTGCGAATCTTTCGGAGTGTCTAACCACGATGTATATTTAAAGAAACCTGTAAGCAATTTTGAAATGCATAAAGAACTTTTTTCAGAACTTCATAAGCCGGAAATATACCAATACTACAAAAATGTTAAAGAACGTCTTATCAAGGATGATGACAATGGTTATGGATGGCATTTCCGAACCGAAGATTTGTATGTATATATGACAGCACATGAATACAAGCATTTTTCAGATTGTGGTACGGGACTGCGTTCTATACTTGACACATATGTTTTCTGGCAGAAATTTGGCGGTCAGCTTGACGAAAATTATATTTCAGCCGAAACAAAAAAACTCGGCATCAGCGATTTTGAAAAGCAAAACCGTTCTCTTGCGCTGCATTTGTTCGGCGGCGGTGAACTTACTGATGAAGACCGTGAAATGCTGGAGTATATCATATATTCCGGTACCTATGGAACATTTAAGAACAGTGTGGAAAAATCTGTCAAAAAAAACGGCGGCGGAAAGAAAGGAAAAATGCTATATCTGAGAGATAAGCTGTTTTTGCCGCTTGATCGTGTGAAGCAATTCTATCCATTTTATTACAAGCACAAAATACTGTTGCCTGTGCTTTTTTTCTACAGGATAGGCAAGTCTATAAAGAATGGTAAGTCTAAAAAAATTCTTGAAATTCTGGGAAAAATCGAGTGAATCGTAAAAATTCGCATTGTTTGATTATACCTTTCGGAAATAATTTGTTTTTTAGGATGATGGGAAGATATAGAAAAAAGTTGTTCCGATATTATCTGCCGGTGTCGTTTCAATTTCATCATACACAGATGGACGGCTCTCATGCCGGAAAATTTCTGGAAAATCTTCAAAAGGAAATAAACCTGTTGTAAAAAAATCAAAGTGTGCAAGCCATGCCCAGCCTGCACACTTTGTTTTATTCCGTTATAAAGCTATCATTCTGTATAATCTGTCCAACTGCCTTCGAGATATTTGTACTTTGTTCTTTCGGCTTTTCCCGAACCCTGTTTCGGTTCAACAGATGTGTCGATTTTATATATTTTTCCGGAGTTATCAACATTGGAGAAAGGAAGGTCGGCTGTCTGATATGCGAGAACACCGTTTGCAACATCAGCATCTTTTACGCCGCTGTTAAAGATTATGTTAGATACTCCCATCGGTACAGGCATTCTGTAAATATCTGTTCCTTCAATTTTTTCCATTTCGTATCCGGGCCATTCGCCGTACTTCAGCTCAAATACTTCACCTGTTACCTTATTGACAGGTTTTCCGCCCCAGAAATAAGCAAATACTTTTTCCCATTTTGTTTCGCTGTTATCATAGAAGATATAATTCTTTATGTGGTCGGGTCTTGTGTCGTTTTCAATTTCTTGATCGGGGGTTGAACGATTCGGGTCAAGTGCCGGATGAGGTTTTGACTTATCAATATATTCAACAAGTTCGCCGGATTTTACTGCGGCAAGTTTCTGTGTAAACATAGCCTCAAGGAACTGAGGATAAATGCCGCTCCAGCTTGCAACCTCGTGTTTACCGGGTTCGTACTTGCAGAAAACTATCTTATCTTTCGGATATCCATTTTTAACCAATGCATTATTCATTCCTTCGGAAAATGCGCCGTTGTCATTGTAATAACTTCCATCGTACATAAATATAAATGGCAGATTTTCTGATGTTGCTTTTGGCGTCAGGTAATTTGTCCATAATTCTTCGCCGGTGTCTATGCTGAAAGATGATGAAAGTGCACCGATAGTACCGAATGTTTCAGGGTGTTCCAATCCTATGCAGAATGAAGCAAGTCCGCCCAAAGATGAGCCGCAGAGACTTCTGTGTTCGGCATCTTTGTATACATTGAAGTTACTTTCAACATAAGGAACTACAGTATTGCTCAGATAATCGCCAAATTCACTACAAAGGTATTTTAAGCCTGATTGTGCTTTTATCTCGTCCGAAAAACCTATATCCGGAATAAGTTCATCATCACGTGAAAAAGTTCCGTCATGAGAACCCATTGTTTCAACACATACCAGAATAGCATTATAATCTGTAACGTCCATCATTGAAGTAACATGCTGAGCAACACTCCAGCTTCTGTTGTTGCCTGGGTCAAGTTCTGCGTCTATGACGGTCTGACCGTCAAGCATATATATTGCGGAATATTTTGTATCTGAATTTTTGTCATAGTTTTCAGGAGTCCATATATGTACGTTCTTGTCATAGTCGTGGAATTTAAGGTTCACTGTTTCATATTTTGGAGTTTCGACATAATTTTTATCTTTCTTACAGGGAAGAAGTTCTCTTTCTTCAAGATACCATGCTTCTATGAAAGTATTGAATGTTACATCTCTTGTTTCGTTTCCGTTGTAGGTGAGTCGGAACATATTGTAAGCAGTCGGGTCATTTTCGCAGGTATATACAAATGCTGTATCATCTTCGCCTGTTTTGGTCATTTTGACCTCTTCTGTTTTTCCGTTCTGAGTATTGGAGAATATTGCAGTCATTTCTGAGGATTTGCCTGCATCTCTGATAGTAAGTGTATATTTGTTCGATTCGGATTGGTTTTCATTATCTTGTTCTGTATGAGAACTTTGTTCATCATCGGTACTTTTTTCGTTATCTGACTGAGAACTCTGTTCGGCATCTGTGCTTTTTTCATTATCTGCCTGAGAACTTTGTTCAGCACTTGTAGTTTTATTATCGGATTTGTTTTCATTTTGCTGAGCGCAAGCGGTCATAACTGACATACATAATGCTACCGACAATAAGCCGGTAAAAATACGTTTTGCTTTCATTGAAAAATTCCTCCTTATTTTTTGCAATTTTTTGAACGTTGTTTTGTTCATTTCTTGATTATATATTAAACGAATGCTTGAATAATTGCAATAAATTGTTGGACTGATTATGCAATCATAATGATACGAATTAAACGCTCTGTTTACAAGAACAGCAATCTGTTTATATAAGCGGTTTACTGCGGTCAAAGTTGCCCCAGAACGGGTGCGAATATTTTCCGGCAATCTCATCGGCGAAACATAAAAGCGGAATTGCATAGCTTTCCGGACGGATAATATAAGCGTTCATATCTCCGTCAACGGTTGCTACTATCTTATGAACAGCAATATCATTGCTGCAAAGTACTTCCATACAATTATCAACCTCGTTTAAGCTCAGACCGGTACTTTTTGCAATGAGAGATGCCGAGATCGGAATATTAGGGCGTGAATAAATATAGAATATTATGCGAAGAATTTTTTCATCAGCGAATATTTCAAATACACGGCGCAGTTTTTCCGGATCGGAAATGTGTTCTTTGAGGCTTCCGTAATGTTCCACCATAAGGAAAAAGTTTTGAAAACCGGGTGATATACGTGCATTTGCTATACCGTTATCATGAACTATCTTTGCAAAGTAGTCTTTCTTTTTATCCATGGATGTTATGGACTTATCGACGAATTTGTTCACGATATCATCCATTATAGATATATCTCCAACAAGACCTATTTCGATAGCCCAGCAAATATTAAAGGCATAACGATAGGCTTCTTCACGTGGCATCTGACAAAGCTGTCTTGCAATGGTCATCTCAAAACTTTGTTCTTCTCTGCCGAACAATGCATCTATACTTACTCCCAAAGCATCAGCAAGATGGGGAAGTATCTCAGCATCAGGCATACCGCCACGTTCCCATCTTGATACAGCCTGTGTAGTGACACCGATAAGCTGACCGAGTTTTTCTTGTGTGATATCTTTTTCAATACGATATTTTTTTATTTGGTCTCCTATAGCCGACATGGAATGACTTACTTTCTTATTTTTGAAATTTTCACTGATTCTGATCCGTTTTATAGTAAAAGCCGATTTCTGTTTTAGTTTCACATCGCAGAAACAACAGACATCGGCTCAAAAATTACAGCAATTCGATAACGATTATTCTTCACTCACAGATTGCAGTCGCTTATCAATGTTTGATACTATTGAATCAAGATCAAATTCTTCTTCGTCACTGCTGTTTGCAGCTGTTTGAAGTTCACCTAATATAGTTTCTATAATAGTCCACTCCTCATCGGTTTCAATCGGTAATAAGTTAGTTTCTGCTTCGTGAGGATTGTATATACTGGCGTAAACTTTTGTATTTCCTTCCTCGTCAAGGGTATTATCCGTGTAAACAATATAATTTTTGCCTGTTCCCTCGCGCTCGAAGGTAAAAAGAACCTCACATTCTACTTCTACACCATCATCATTTGTAACTTTGAAAGTCATAACTTCGTCTTCTGTTTCATTTGATTTTCCGATACTCATTTCAAAAACTCCCCTCGTTTTATAATTTGTGACATATCTTACATCAAAGTATATCATAAAAAGCTTTGATATGCAACATAAAAAATTTGAACAGCCTATAAAAATACACAGACATATGTATCTATAGAAATGACAGCCAAAACTAAAAACTACCGTTAAAAATCAAGTATATGATACTGACAAAGTCCGCTATAATCACCAGAATAACAAAGAGCTGAATTATTATTAGCAAGCAGAAAAACGCCAAACAAAAATAACCGACAAAACCTTTCTTGAGAAGTTGGTTTCTCATAGACTTGTTGAGCATCCATTCCAAAGCCGTCGAAAATATGCTGTCAATTTCCAAAAGCTCACTCAAAGCTCTTTCTCCGTCCAGACCAAATGCAGGCAGTGAATTTAATATAGCCATCACAATATTTATATTTGCAGACATAATAAATGTCTCTGAAAGATAGTCGTCAAAAATGACAGACGCTAACATAAGTATTCCGGATATCATCAGATTCATCTCAATTCCGCCCAGCGAAAACTGTATTTTTTCTTTTTGAGTCAAACACTTATTGTAGTTTATAGTCGGGTTATATGAAACATACGCTGCAACCGGAAAGATTCCCAGTAATAATAGCCCGACACTGCTTACTTTATAACCGTATGCTATACCCGCATTCAGGTGTCCAATTTCATGAAACATAATTGATATCCACATAATCAAAAAATAAAGCCAATAAATAAACGGGTAGTAACCGTTTTGAACCCCGAAGTTATTATCCAACAGTTTTACAAAAATACCTATGATAAACAATGAAATAGCTGCAATCGGAAGAAGAGAGTTCATTATCTTGAACAGCCATTTGAATTTTTTTATATTATTGCCAACCGGAAATAGAGTAAATCTGAAAAAAGGACCTGCAAAATGAGAAAATCTCGAAGTGTATACCAGCATATATTTTTTTAGTCTTGGAATGATTTTTCTCCCTTTATCGGGAAGCATTAATGGTTTAGTGCCGTCGGCTTTCAAAAGAGCGTAATATAATCTGCTGCTGATTTCAAATTCTTCTTCCAGCCCATTCTTTACGAAATACCGCAGAATGTCAGAATTTTTATTTTTGCTTGTTCTTAGAGATACATCTTCCCTGAGCATTGGATACATAATTATTCACCTCACCTATCAATGTTTGTTTGCAGCCCTTCACACTCATATCTCAAAGATAGCACAAGCCGAACTATAAGTCAATAATATTTATGCTGTTGGAAAATTCATAACATAACCTTATAGAGGTTGGATAACAAGGTCTATTAATTACCATTATGAATTGACTTTTTGTAGAATTATGGTATAATTGTATCAGTTCCGAAATCGACCTCTGTACATAGTATATTAAAACGGAAATGTAAAAAGGAGATTTTTTAAGCAGCCAAAAATATTGACATTAGTGATTAAATGTGTAAAAATATCCTCATAGAGAGGAGA
>CACXGC010000105.1 GCA_902767155.1 uncultured Ruminococcus sp.
CCTCCCGCAGCAGTTCTTATCAAGAAGGCTTGCGGCATCGAAACAGCATCGGGTGAACCCAATAAGAAGAAGGTAGCTAAGATTACTAAAGATCAGGTTAAGCAGATAGCTGAACTGAAAATGCCCGATCTTAACGCTGCTTCTCTTGAAGCTGCCTGCTCAATGATCGCAGGTACTGCTCGCTCAATGGGTATCGAAGTAGTAGATTAATTACCCGGGTGGGAGGAAATAAATCCGATTTTACCACTCAACAGGGAGGAAAAAAATGAAACACGGTAAGAAATATGTCGATGCAGCTAAACTGGTCGACAAAACAAAAGCATATGACGCTGCTGAGGCAATTGATGTATGCCTCAAGACCACTACCGCAAAATTCGATGAAACAGTTGAACTTCATGTAAAGCTTGGTGTTGACTCCCGTCACGCTGACCAGCAGGTAAGAGGTGCAATCGTTCTTCCGAACGGTACAGGTAAGCAGGTAAGAGTTCTTGCAATATGCAAGGGCGACAACGTAGCAAAGGCTCAGGAAGCCGGAGCAGAATTCGTTGGTGCAGAAGAATTTACATCAAAGATTCAGAGCGAAGGCTGGATGGATTTCGATGTACTTATTACAACACCCGATATGATGGGTCTTGTTGGTCGTCTTGGTAAAATCCTCGGTCCGAGAGGTCTTATGCCTAACCCGAAGGCAGGTACTGTAACTCCTGATATCGCAAAGGCTATTAAGGATGCAAAAGCAGGTAAGATTGAGTACCGCCTTGATAAGACAAATATCATTCATTGCCCGATCGGTAAAGTATCTTTCGGTAATGAAAAAATTGGTGAGAACTTCGATGCTCTTATCGGAGCTATCATTAAGGCAAAACCGGCTGCTGCAAAGGGTCAGTATATCAAATCAGTCGCTCTCGCAACAACAATGGGACCGGCAGTAAAGATCAATCCGTCCAAAATTAACGGTGCATCGTAAGGTTTTGGGAAATATTGATTTTCGTTATTGACAAGAGTACGGTGTCGTGCTATAATATATTTCGCTGTTGACTGAAGACAGCAGGTGCGTATGCATAATGGGTTTCCCGCCTGCCGAGGTGATCGCTGATAATTTTCGTATTGATATTATTCTGCGTCTTCTCGGGAATGGGAGGGCGCATTTTTGCGTCATATTTCAAGGAGGTGAATTGTTTTGCCAAGTCAGAAGGTTTTAGAGCAAAAACAGCAGATCGTTGATGATCTCGCTGAGAGAATTCAGGGTTCTGTAGCCGGTATCATCGTATCTTACGAGGGTATCAAGGTTGATGAGGATACAAAGCTCCGTAAGGATCTTCGTGAGGCAGGTGTTCAGTACACCGTTATCAAAAATACCCTGATAAAGCGTGCAGCTGAGAAGGCAGGACTTAAGGGTATTGACGAGGTTCTTAACGGTACATCGGCAATCGCAACAAGCGCAGAAGATTATGTGGCAGCAGCTCGTATTCTTCAGAAATTTGCTGATGGTCATAAGACATTCGCAGTTAAAGCAGGCTACCTCGATAATGAGGCAATAAGCCTTGAGAAAATTCAGAGTCTCGCTAAACTGCCAAGCAGAGATGTTCTTCTCGCAAATGTTCTCGGTGCTTTCCAGGCTCCGATCGCTTCTTTCGCAAGAGCTGTACAGGCTATTGTCGATAAGGAAAATGCTCCCGAAGAAGCAGCTGCTGAAGCAGTAAGTGCTGAAGCTTGATTTTTTGAATGCTAACTAAATTAATTTTTTGGAGGTAAATCACCATGGCATCTGAAAAGGTTACTAAAATTGTTGAAGAATTAAAGGAACTTACAGTTCTTGAGCTTTCTGAGCTTGTACACGCTGTTGAAGACGAATTCGGCGTATCTGCTGCCGCTGCTGTATCTGTTGTTGCTCCGACAGAGACTGCTGTTGTTGAAGAAAAGACAGAGTTTGACGTTGTTCTCAAGAATGTAGGCGCTGAGAAGATCAAGGTTATCAAGGTCGTTCGTGAAGTTACAGGTCTCGGTCTTAAGGAAGCTAAGGCTCTCGTTGATGAGGCACCGAAGACTGTTAAGGAAGCTGTAAGCAAGGATGACGCTGAGGCTATCAAGGCTAAATTCGCTGAGGTTGGCGCAGAAATCGAGATTAAGTAATTTTCTCCTTACTCGTTTCTTGCTGACACAAGCGAAACATGGTTTCGTGACATTCTAAGGAGGTGCAAATCATGGCAAAATGTGATATTTGCAGTAAGGGAGTTACCTTCGGTATAAAGGTTTCTCACTCACATAGACGCTCAAACAGAACTTGGAAGCCGAATGTTGTTAAGGTAAAGGCTATCGTTGACGGATCTCCCAAGAGAGTTAATGTATGCACCCGTTGTCTGCGTTCAGGCAAGGTTACAAGAGCAGTCTAAGGCATTGCGGTCTATCCGCAGGCGTGAACAAACATTTGCGGCGGCAGCGGTTTACGTTGCTGCCGTTTTGTTCTACTAAGGGGGGATTTTATGACAAAAGAAACAACCAAACAAGAATCTGAATTTTCTGAACCTTCTGTGGAAGTGGTCGTTTTGTCGGAAAAAGGTCTGACAGCAGATCAGGTTCAGCAGAGAATGTCGGATGGAAGATATAACAAAAGTACCGAACCGCCCGGAAAAAGTATAAAACGTATTCTGTATGATAACATAGTCACTCTTTTCAATATCATGAATATAATTCTGGGACTTGGAGTGTTCTTTGTCG
This sequence comes from uncultured Ruminococcus sp., assembly GCA_902767155.1. Classification (GTDB taxonomy): domain Bacteria; phylum Bacillota; class Clostridia; order Oscillospirales; family Acutalibacteraceae; genus UBA1213. The sequence goes on from CACXGC010000105.1 coordinate 2,719, forward strand.
GTTCATACAAGAATATGCTTTTCCTCGGCGTAATGTTTTTTAATACAACTATCGGTATAATTCAGGAAATCAGAGCCAAAAAGGCAATCGAAAAGCTCGCTATCGTTTCAGCGTCGAAAGCTGTTGTTATACGTGACGGCGAAAAGAAAACTGTTACAACAGAGGAAATCGTTATAGATGATGTAATAGAGTTTTCTCAGGGTAATCAGATACCGGTCGATTCTGTTGTTATTTCGGGTGAATGTGAGGTCAACGAATCACTGCTTACCGGCGAATCCGATGCTATACATAAATGTCCGGGAGATAAAGTACTTTCCGGCAGCTTTATAGTCAGCGGAAAATGTCTTGCAAAAGTTGAACACGTTTCGGCAGATAACTATGCTGCAAAAATTGCCGCCGAAGCAAAATATGCAAAGAAAATTAATTCCGAAATAATGATAACTCTCCAGACAATAATAAGAGCTTTGGCTTTTCTTATATTTCCGCTTACGGTATTTCTTTTCCTGCGTCAGTATTTTGTCAGCTTCGACAGTACACAGACAGTGACAACTCTTTTCGGAACAATAAGCTATCATTTGCAGGATGTTGTAGTATCATGTGTTGCATCAGTAACAAGCATAATTCCTGAGGGTCTTATGCTGCTTACAAGTACAGTACTTGCTGTCAGCGTTATACGCCTTTCACAGTATAAAGTACTCGTTCAGGAATTGTATTGTATCGAAACACTTGCACGTGTCGATGTATTATGCCTCGACAAAACAGGTACTATTACAGAGGGCTGTATGGAAGTTGCGGACGTTGTTCCTTTCGGAGATTCTGAAAAGGATATAGCAGAAGATGCTCTTCGTGCCCTGACAAACGCTTTGGACGATACAAATGCTACTTTTCTTGCACTGCATGAAAAATACGGCGGACAAAGTGAAATGAAAGCGGATAAAATTATTCCGTTCGCCTCCGAGAAAAAATGGTCGGGAGCACATTTTGAAAACGGCGGAACCTATCTGATGGGTGCTGCTGAATTTATTCTGAAAGAAGTTCCTGCCGGTCTTAAATCCATGCTGAACGAATACGCAAGAAACTACCGCTCAATAATAATCGCCCATTCCGATAATAATTTCAATGGCAATGACTTGCCGGAAAATATAAAGGTTATAGGCATAGCACTTCTCAATGACAAGATAAGAGAAGAAGCTCCGAAAACTTTGCGCTATTTTGCCGACCAGAAGGTTACTGTAAAGATAATATCGGGCGACAATCCTGTGACAGTTTCTGATGTCGCAAGAAGAGCGCAAGTTCTGAATTATGACAAATTTGTGGATGCGACAACATTGAAAACAGATGACGATATCGCTGAGGCAATAGAAAAATATACTGTTTTTGGCAGAGTTACACCGGCACAGAAAAAGAAGTTTGTCGTCGCTCTTAAAAAGAAAGGTCATACAGTCGCTATGACAGGCGATGGAGTAAATGATGTTCTTGCACTTAAAGAGGCTGATTGCAGTATCGCAATGGCAGCCGGAAGTGATGCGGCAAGAAGTGTTTCGCAGCTTGTTCTGCTTGATTCAAATTTTGCCTCTATGCCGAAAGTTGTCGCAGAAGGTCGCCGGTCTATAAACAATATTCAGAGAAGTGCAACATTGTTTATAGCAAAAACATTGTTTTCTATTCTGCTTGCGCTGCTGTTTATTTTCATAAGTGCGCCGTATCCGTTTATGCCGATACAGTATACGCTGATAAATGCCTTTACAATCGGCATACCGTCACTTATTCTTGCTCTCGAACCTAACAAGGAAAGAATAAAAGGTATCTTCCTTTTCAACATTATGAAAGATGCGATACCTTCGGGTATAACTATTGTGTTCAGTATAATCATGTCGGTAATGGCAATGAACATATGCGGATTGGATGATATTCAGTATTCTACCGTCAGCGTTTGTATACTGACAGCTGTTTCTATGATGCTGCTTTTCAAGATATCGAGACCGTTCAATATAATGCGTGGGGTACTGTTTGTAGTTATGAACATTGGTATGCTGATAGGTTTGCTTTGTTTCAGAAATTTCATGGGTATGAATTTATTCGGATTTTCCGAGCTGACTTTTGAGCTTATTCTGATAATCGGCGTACTGTTCATAATTTCGCTTGCGATTTTTATTGCCCTTACATACATCGTTGAAAAATACTCGCCAAAACTGGAGAAAAAAGTGGAAGCATGGCGCATGAAACGCAAAATTAAGAAAATTACAAAATCTGAAAAAGCAGCCTGATGATGTAACAGAAAAGTGTCCCCTTGCATAGTATATAGTAAAGCGTAAGGGGGCATTTTTTATGGGAGTTTGCAGAGTTACCGAAATGCGTCACAAAGAAGTTATCAACAGTGAAAGCGGCTGTCGGCTGGGATTTGTTGACGATGTTGAAGTTGATACCGTTACAGCAAAACTTGTGGCTGTGATAATTTATGGAAGACCAAAATGTTTCGGCTTATTCGGAAGATATGAAGACATAGTTATTCGTTGGGAACATATTCGTCTTATCGGAGAAGATACAATTCTTGTGAGTCATTGCCCTACACAAAGAAAACCGAGAAAGGCAGGAATCAAAATTCCGTTTCTTAACAGCAGATGATGCGAAACATACTCTCATGTCTGCCCTGAACCGGAGCTTATTGCTCAGTAAAAAAGCTGCTGCATAGTGTTGATGTGACACTGTGCGGCAGCTTTGAATTTTATCCTAAAGCGGCAAGAAGACTCCGACCTCTATAGGTCGGGAATGAATTGCCGGTCAGCCGTAAGGCTGACTTATTATTTGTTGACATAAAAAATAAAGGTTGACATAAAAAAATAAAGAATGTTATAATAAATGCAGATAAAATCGGAATAAGCCTGTATTACAATAGAGCGAAAACCAAGCCGTAATGCAGAG
>CACXGC010000106.1 GCA_902767155.1 uncultured Ruminococcus sp.
GTTTGATTTTATGTAAAACTGATTGCTTGTAATCAACCTATTTGTGTAATATAATATAGTCACAATAAAAAATACTTAAAGAGAGGAACAAACGGCTATGAAAACAAAAAGGGTTTTTGCGGGGGTTTTATCAACAGCATTGTGCATGTCTCTGCTGACAGCGTGCGGAAATGCAGACAACGGCACAAGTAAAACAAGTGAGTCCATCAGCACAAGCAATTCTGCAACGGAGCAGAGTACAACAGGCGAAAAGAAAACATATACTCTCTACATCAGAGATGACGCAAAGAGTGCAGAAATGACGGCTACTTTCTGGAACTCCTCAAACGACAAAACAGAAGATGTCAAAATGGAAAAGGCAGAGGAAACAGACAAGTATATTTTGTATTCATGCGAGGGCGATACCAATACATACAACATGGTGCATCTTTCCTACGGTGAAAGTCAGCCCACTATGGACGTTGCATTTAATGAAATGGTAAGCGGATGGTATCTCTATCAAGACGAACTTTTGCCATATACAAAAGGCAAAGAGCCGAATTATTCTCCCAAGTATGAAACAAAGGAATTTGAATTTGACGGCTATAAAAAGAATGTCCATATCTGGACACCCGATGACTATGACAAGGATTCTGCCGACAAATATTCCGTTATCTATATGCTTGACGGTCAGAGCGTTCTTTCAAAGGAAATCGGAAACGAAATACAATGCTGGGACGTTGCCGAACACGTTGAAAGCATGATGTCTGTAACCGACAACAAGGCTGTGATAGTTGCCATTGAAACAAAGGGCGGAATTACGGAAGACGGCAAAACAATCAATACAAGAGATGATGAACTTATCCCCGATATAGGCGAATTTTTGGAGTGGAACGGTCAGACAGTCAATTCCAAAAAGCGTGGAAACGATTTTTCAAACTTCGTATATGACACAGTTGTTCCCTATGTAGAAGAAAACTACAATGTATATACAGACGCTGCACACAACGCTGTTGCAGGCAGTTCCTACGGCGGTCTGGGAAGCTTCTATATCGGCATGGATCACCCCGACAAGTTCGGCACAATCGGTGCATTCTCCGCATCTTTCCAGATATATAAGCCCGAAACGCTGGAAGAATATGCTAAAAAAGTAATTGCCCTTGAAAACAAGCCTTTTGTATATTTCTATGCAGGCGGTTATGCAACCGATACAGCTGCAAGTGATGTAATGCTTTACAACTATCTTGCTGAAAACGGCTATCCGAAAGACAAGATTGTATTCAACAAGGACGAGGACGGCGAACATTTTGTTCCTTACTGGAGAAATACCTATCCCGAATTTTTGTCAGTCATGTTCACAGGCAAGGTTTCCGCACTTGAAAGCGGTGCCGCAATCGCTTATGCAAACACAGAAGAGATTGATATGACCAGTACCGAACCCGTAAGCATTAACCCCGATGATCCGAGAACAGGCGATGTAATGAACTACTTCTACTTTGACAACAGCGAAACAAAATGGGATAAAGTATATGCGTGGTGGTGGGGTGACAAGCCTGTCAACAAAATCACCGGTGAAGAATGGTATGGTGTAAAAGGTCCATGGCCCGGCGTTGAAATGGAAAAAATAGGCGATACCGATATTTACAGAGTAGTTGTTCCGATTGGAGATTTGGGACTTGTACTCAGCTCAGGCGTTACAGATGAGGAAATTGAAAACGGTACAATCGGCTATCAGACAAAAGACCTTAAATTCAATTCAAACATCAATGCAGGTCAGATATATAAAATAGATATGTCCGAAGAACCCGTACCCGGCAGAGGCATAGAGAAAACAAAATTCAAGTATAACGCTGGCGAATGGTCAAACTACACAGGCGAATAACAAACAATTAGCAATGTGCAATGTGCAATGTGCAATTAACAATCAGTAATAATAAGGCGGCTGACATTTATTTGTCAGCCGCTTTTTTTGCATAAAAAACAAACGGCAGATAAAAAATTCTGCCGTTTGTTTTCAGGGCTGAAAGAACTTTGCATAAAGGTTTTATCATCTTCTTTTCTTTTTATTGCTTCTTCTGGGAGCAGAGCTTCTCACAGGAGCAGCAGCTTTGGGAGCTTCTTCATCAGCTGTTTCTTCTTCCTGACCGTCAGCCATGTATTTATATACAAGGGCTGCAAGAACTGCACCAACAAGGGGAGCGATAATGAATATCCATACATTTGCAAAAGCTGCACCGCCTGCAAATATAGCAGGACCGAAGCTTCTTGCAGGATTGACAGATGTGCCTGTAAAGTAAATGCCGAAAATGTGAACGAGTACGAGTGTAAGACCGATTACAATACCTGCAACAGAACCGTTGGAGATTTTTGAAGTAACGCCGAGAATTGCAATGATAAATACAAACGTAAGAATGATTTCAATTAAGAGTGTTGCCCAGATATTATCTGCATAAACGCCATTCGTGCCAAGACCTGTATTTTTATCAAAGAACATCGTAAGGAAAAGTCCGCCTACAATGCCGCCTACGAACTGTGAGCCAACATAAGCCCAGAACTCTTTTGCAGTCATTTTCTTGCTTACGAGCATGGCAAGAGATACAGCAGGGTTGATGTGACAGCCTGAGATATTTCCGATAGAATAAGCCATCGCAACGATGACAAGACCGAATGCGAGAGCCGTCATGAGATACGCAGCATCAGGGCTTACACCGCTGCACTTAACAGCAACAGCCGTTCCGCATCCGAAAAATACAAGTACAAATGTGCCTATACATTCAGCTATACATTTTTTGAGTAATGACATAAAAACTTACCTCCGTTTACAGTAAAATTTCCCCCTTTGCAAAATATACTTTCAGCCAATACATATTTTTATTATATATTACAGAATTATTTTTTTCAACCATATTTTGCAATTATTTGGTATCAAAATTGTATCAATTTTACAATAGAATTACAAAAATGAGGAATGATTTTTAATTCTCATTCCTCATTTTAAATTCTATTGTTTTTTCTTTACAGTAAGGTCATTCTGTCTGCTTTTAATACTGCCAAAGATGATTAAACCCAAAATCAATCCTAATATAACCGTCACTGTATATGTACTTAAAATATTTGTCAATGTATTGGCAACAGACGGCATAAA
>CACXGC010000107.1 GCA_902767155.1 uncultured Ruminococcus sp.
GCTGACCGGCAATTCATCCCCGACCTATAGAGGTCGGAGTCTTCTTGCCGCTTTAGGATAAAAAAACGGGAAGTCGCTTTTTGTGCAGTTTCCCGTTTCGATTCAGATATTACTTTGTAACTTTTACAGTGAATACTTTTTCGGTCATTCTTCCGTCAGCGTCTTTGACAACAGATTTTACATCATAGCTTGTTGCAGAGCCCGGCTTGAACGCTGCCGACTTTGTAGTATACGATTCTTTGATTTCGAGCCAGTCGCTGTTTTTGGATTTCTTGTAGTAGAAAGCATACTTGTAACCTGCTGTACCGCCGCTTGCTGAACCCTTGAGTACTATCTTCTCACCGACTTTTACAGTTTCGGCATTGACAGTAGTTTTATTTTTAAGCGGTGCTTTAACATCAACAGTAAATGTCTTTGACTTGACCTTACCTGTGCTGTCTTTGACGTTTATCATAATATCGTATTTTACAGCGGATTTCGGTGTAAAGCTTCCTGTACTGTTTTCGCCGTATTTTTTGCCTATTTTCGTCCATGTTGTGTTTGTAGATTTCTTGTACATGAGTGCATATGTATACGAACCCTCGCCGAAATATGCTTTTGCATTAAGTGTAACAGGTTCGCCGACAGTAGCTGTTGTTGTTATTGTAGATTCGTTTGACAAAGCCAATGCATCAAATTTTATACTGTAATTTCCCGCATAATACTCAGCATATGAACCTTTTTTGCCATGAATAGTCAGATCTTGGCAGTTTATGAATGCATTGGCGCCAATGATTCTGGTACCGTCAGTGATTTTTATATCTGTAAGTCTCAAGCAGTCATAGAACGCAAAATGTCCAATCTCTTTAACACTTTCGGGGATATCCATTTTTGTAAGTGAAGGGCAGTTTCTGAACACACTCGTACCAATTTTTGTAATACTGTTTGGAATGGTAATATCTGTAAGTCCGATATCGCTGCAAAAAGCATATTCTTCAATGCTTGTAACGCTGTCAGGAATATTTACGCTTTTGAGTTCAGAGCAGTGATAGAAAGCATGACTCTCAATATTTGTTATACTGCGAGGAATATCTATGCTTGTAATTCCTTCACAGTATGAAAATGCATAACTGCCAATTTCTGTAATACCTTTCGGAAATGTTACGCTTGTAAGTCCTATGCAGTTTTCAAATGCACTCATTCCAATAGTTTCAACAGAATTTCCGATATTTATGCTTGTAAGCCCTTTACAGTTACTAAACGCATTCTGACTTATCTTCTTAACAGAATCTCCCATAGTTATACTTGTAAGACCTCTGCAATAAGCGAAGGAATCGTATCCTATAGTTTCAACGGTGTCAGGAATCGTATATGCTCCGCTTCTTGCGAGAGGACACATAACTATAACGGATTTATCCTTGCTGAAAACTACACCATCCACCGAACAATAAGAAGGATTGTTTTCATTGACAGTGTAGCTTGTAATTCCGTTGCAGCAGCTGAACACCATCGGATCAAATTTTGTAATTCCGGCAGGTATATCAAAACTTGTAAGTCCGGTACAGCCTTCAAATGCATAATAATCAATGTTGGTAACGGTTTCGGGTACAATAATGCTTGTAATATCTTTGCATCCGCTGAATGCACGCCATTTTATACTGGTAACAGGCTTACCGTTTATTTCTGACGGAATAACAACTTCTGTTTCACTGCCGACAAATTTTGTAATCTTTATTCCGCCGTCATCAGTATTCTCATACTCAAAACTGCTTACAGGAGTTTCTTCTGCCGCATTTGCAGTTATTGCCGCAATGCTGCTGCCTGCAAAACCGACAATTTCGGCAAAAGCAGCTGTTGAGCAGAGCATAGCCGCGCAAAGCGACACAGACAAAATTTTCTTCAATGATTTGTTCATAAATACCGCCTCCGTAAAAAATTTTATACAATTATTGTACCATGTTTTTTTCTCAAAATCAATAAATCCCGACACTTTTTGCAAAAACAAAAAATTGCCATTTACGCCTTAATCATTGCATTAATGACAAGAATGATGTATTATATATGTAATAACTGTCGGGAGTGATATTATGGATAAGACAGCTTTTAAAACACACAATGCTTTGATACGCTTTATAAATAACGACTCTAATTTTCGTTTTGCTTTTATAGGTGCATTTTTCTTTGCATCGCTTTGTCTGATACGTGACTGGTTTTATATTGCCGCCGGAATCATGATGATATGGGGTGCTTATCTCACAGGCTACAAATACATATTCAAAGGATATATTCTCCGTGTGAGAAACAGGAAACTTCTGTATATTTTTCTCGGACTGTCACTGTTTACTGCCTTACTGCATTTAAGCAATAATCTCGTCATCAACTTGTATATGCTTGTTTATATGACAGAATGTTTTGTCCTTTTCTACGGACTCCATGCCGGACGCAGCCGAAATAAAGCACAGCATGAAATGCAGAAAATGCTTGATTTTCTGAACACATCAACATTTATTGTAATGATTGCCGGACTTGTTCTGCTGATAATTTTCCCTTCCGGATTCGTTATAAACGGTGATTCTTTTGCAATACACGAAAACCGTTTTGTCGGAATTCTGTTCAATGCAAATGTTACGGCGTTTTACTCGCTGATGGGAATAATTTACTGTAACCTGCTATGGGTCATAAAAAAGTCTGTCGATAAACTCACAGTAAAAATACGTATATGGTACATTGTCTGTATGGTCATTCACATACTTTCTCTGTTTCTGACAGACTCGAACGATTCAATACTCATGCTAATCGTCTACGGCTGTTTTATAGCTTTCTATGTACTATTCCGTGGCTATAAGCCTACAATACTGAACTTCATTTTCCGCATTATCGCCCTTGCACTTTCATGTGCTCTGATTGCAGCCGTAATATTAGGCGCAAGAATTCTTGTTCAGGAAGGAGTTTCCGCTCTTTTCAAAATGTTTGAATCCCCTGCAAAAGTTACGGAAATACATTCTCCGAGCGGAAATGTTGTCGTAAAGCCGAATCCTCAAAAAGTCCCGACAACATTTGAACATCAGAATACAAATCTCGACAGCGGGCGTTTTGTTATTTGGAAACAATCTATCGGACTGTTCGGAAAGTTCCCTTTGTTCGGAATAGGCAAAGCAAATATTGTTGACTACGGAAAGAAGTATCTTGGCGGTCTTAAATACGAAGATTTCCACAATGGTCTGATAACAATAATCATAAGCTGCGGAATGACAGGATTTTTTGTATTCATGGTGCTTGCTGTAACAATAGCAAAAACAATGCTGAAAGCTATTTTCCGATACCGCAAAGAAAACAGGCGTGACGGGCGTGTACTTATGTACATCACAGCATTTTGTGCCGGATATTGTATATATTCAATGTTTGAGGTTGCACTGCTTGCCGACCTTTCATACAGAGTACTGATTTTCTGGATGCTTATCGGTTATGCGATGTCTTATACAAACTCTTACGAAAATCACGCTGTCAGAGCGCATGACAATATCTCCGACCGCACAAGAAGTATATACCGCATAGCCTGCTATAAAGCTATGCAGAAACAATTGCCGCACTCTCAGAAATAAACATCAACAAAACAGTATCCCCTCCGCACTTTGAACCATTACATTGTAAAGGAGGGGAATTTTTGTGTGATGAAATCATTGTTGAAAAATGCTGTAACATGGTTTATAATATATATCAGTACGTACAATAAACAAAAGGTGATGAAGTGCAATGGCAAATTATGAATCTCAGTTTTCCGGAATTGGTTTTTCTTATGACTCACTCACGGCAACAGGATATAACAAAATAAACGGTATAAGTTTCATAGTACATATAGAACCATCTTCCAAGGATTATACAATATACGCAGCCTGCCGACCATATGACCAGAACAATGACAGCGCATTGTCAGCAGATTTGCAGAAATTTGCATCGGAAAGACAAAAAATTGTCAAAAACGCTTTTTTCAACGGAAAACAGATAATTATCTGCTGTCCGCTTAACTTTACCGCAAATATCGTTCAGGGTGTCAATGAGGCAGTAACAAGTATTATGAATCTTGCCGGCATATATCAATGTGTCCCATGCTGTAGTGTCTGCGGCAGAACAATCGAAACCGATATTTATACAGCCGAAAACAGTGTCATAGCTATGTGTACTGATTGCTTTTCCTCATATCAGCACAAGATGTTCAATAATATGCAGACGGATGCACAAACTATTACTAACTACCCTATGGGTACAATCGGCGCATTGCTTGGCGGTCTTGCCGGTGCTGTAATATGGGTACTTGCTTCCATGATGGGAAGAATATCCATGCTTGCCGGTTTGGTTTCAGGCTTTGCCGGAATTTACGGATTTAAGATGTTAGGAAAAAAACTTTCCGCTTCCGGTATAGCTATTGCCGCAATCATCTCCCTTTGTCTCCTTCTTGCCGGAATGTATATCGCTACCGGTATCGACCTGTTCAATACTTTTAAAGACTACGGCTATGAGCTTTCTTTCTCCGAAACTCTGGAATGTATTCCCTATGCTCTTGAAGACGAAGATTACAGAGGCGCTTTCATTTACAATAATATATGGGGATTGATTGCATATACGTTTTCGGTGATTCTGACCGCTGTTCAGCTGAACAAAGAAAAACAAATCAAAAACCGTGTTTTTAAGCTTATGTAAAACAAAACGGTCTGCGCCTGAACTAAGGAAGTGATAACTTGACAGAAAGTGAATTTCAGGAATTTTTGATAACTATCGGTTACCGCTACAATAAAAAATCTCATTCTGCTTTTAACACGTATGAAGGATTTCACGCTATTATACTATTTAACGATAAAGAAAGCCGCTACTCTCTTTCAATGGGTACTTTGACAAGCGATACTGCGGCACTGGCTAAAAAACTTAAAGAATTTTCTATCGAAAACAAGGAATACATCTCAAAAGCATACTACAAAGATAAACAGATACGGATAAATATAAAAATGACTGTGGATTCCGAAACGGACAGGGAACACCTGAAAACTGTTGCAAAATATGTAATGGATATTTGCAAAAGCGAAAAAAACCAGCCTTCATGCCGCATATGTTCACGCAACAGGAAAACCGGATTATATGTCATAGGGCAAGATCTCATGCCCGTCTGCGATAACTGCATAAACCGCAAACGCCGCCAGTATGAACGACAGCGTGATGCATTTGAAAAGAAAAAACAAAATATGCTTGCCGGAATATTCGGCGCTTTATTCGGTGCAGCTCTCGGAGCTTCAATTTATGTAATGCTCTACCAGTTTACCCCGTTTTTCGGCATATGGGGCGGAATTATCGCACCGCTCAGTTTTCTGGGATTCTTAGTGACCGGAAACAGGGCAACACGGCTCAGCGCTGTTATATGCGAAATAATCTCAGTTATTACGATGATAGCAGCGGAATATACAGCACTCATAGCCGGAGTATCAATACTTATCGAACACGAAGGCGGCGGAATAGCTGTAACAGAAGCTATCGAGGTTACAAACGCAAGTTTCGCAAGCACAGATTATCTTCTGAGTGTCATTTTCGAGATAGGCACAGCAACTGTTATTATGCTTATCGTCGGCGGCATTTATTTTCTCAAGCGTCACCTGACCCGACCACTCAAAATATCCAAAAATGTACTGTAAATCAAAATACCGCTATGCCGATTTTTCCGGTATAGCGGTATTTTTCGTCTTTGCCTCAGTTACTGTTTCTGCCGATGTAGGCAGTAATTATTTCTATTGCTGTTTCTGCTGCCATTTTTGAGAATACAGAATACTCCATACCTGCGTCATCGCTTGTACTGTCATCCGAAATAGAACGCAGAACACAGAATGGTATCTTGTTTATGTAACATACCTGACCGATACTTCCGCCCTCCATTTCACAGGCGATTGCGTCAAACTTCTGATTCAGCTTTGCCCTTTGCTGTCTTGTCGCTACAAAAAGATCGCCTGTCGCAATATTTCCGACAGTATAGCTTACATCTCCAAGTTCGGCACAGGTTTCTTCAAGTTCCTTACAAAGTCCGCTGTCACAAGGCAGATAAACTATATTCTCGTCAGGGAGAAACAGTGTACCTTTTTCATCGCCTAAAGCTACTGTATCAAAATCATGCTGTAGTACCTTTTTGCCTATGACAACACTTCCTATATGTGTAGCACCTGATGTACTGCCGGCAATACCCGTATTTATAATCTTATCAGGGTGATATAACAGTATCATTGTCTGGGCGCACATTGCAGCGTTGACTTTGCCTATACCGCATTTTGCAATTACACAATCAGTTCCGCTTATTTTTCCTGAAGTGAATTTTATCCCACTGATAATTCTTTCTTCGGGAGATTCCATTTTTTCGATTATGCCATTTACCTCAATGTCCATTGCTCCGATAATTCCTAACAAAAAAACTCCTCCTTTATAATTCACAGCCGTTTCTTACACGTCTGTTACAGCCAAAATATCAATCAAGGTTGCCCGTATGAAACATTATAGCCGCCAATGCCGCAATCGGAGCAGTTTCTGCTCGCAGTATACGTTTGCCTAAAGTAGCCGTAACTGCGCCGTTTTCCTGCATAAGTCCGACCTCATCTTCGGCAAGACCTCCTTCAGGACCTATGAATATTGCTATTTTCTTTTCCGAACCGTTGAGTATACTTTTAAGCGTTTTTCCTCCGCCCTCATAGAATACTATCGTTTTATCCGCCTGAGAAAATTCTTTGACTGCCGCTGACAATTCCATGATGTTCGCCACTTGGGGAATTATGCCTCTTCTGGACTGCATTGCCGCCTGCACAGCAATTTTCTGATAACGCTGTTGTTTTTTATCTGCCGATTTTTTATCGGGACGGGAAATACATCTTTCCGTGACAACCGGAACTATTCTGTGTACACCTAACTCGACCGATTTCTGTATAACATTTTCGGGTTTGTCACCCTTTGTCATGGCAAAATACAAGGTTACTTCTATATTTGGTTCATGCTGACATTCTTCTTTTGCGGCAACTCTGACCAATACACCATCATTGTTTATTCTTTCGATTTTGCACAAATGTTCATTTTTGTTATTGTCGCAAAGTGTCAGAACTTCACCAACAGCCATTCTGAGCGACTTTGTAATATGTACGGCATCTTCTCCTGTGATAAGGTGAAGAGAGCCTACATCTCCTATATTTTCCGAAAAAAACCAATCCATTAACTTTCTCCTCAATTTCCGACCTGCTGTTCTATTGCTGTTGTTTCTTTTCTGATAACAGTGCGGCGAAGTTTCTGCAAACGAAAACGATTGTACCGCTGTATGACAACAAACGGCAAATTGCCGATAAACAACAGTATCGACAGACATATTGCCGTCAGCAGCTCATTTATGATTATCAGCAAAACGAACAGTATACAGTTTATGGTATGATTCCATTCTGCACGGCAGGTTTCCATTATAAACTCGTTCAGATACTCAACCGAAACATCGTCAAGGTGATCTTTTGAAAAACCGTCTTTTCCTATATGTTGGGGGAGTATGTCCTTCCATTTCCCGATTTTCAGAACGTCACTGTAAAAACGTCCGCCCCTTTCCCACTTTTTCGGGCGGTATATTTTTTTCTCAGGGTCAAAAAATTTCGTATCAACCGATATGCAAAAGATATACGAACAAAAATGCCATATAGCCGCAAGCATTATATTGACTATCATGACACTAAAAAAAGACTGTTCTTTTCCCATCAAAAAAACACCTCACTAAGATTATAGTATTTATTCGCCGTCAAATTGTTAACAAATTATGAACATATTACATATCACACCGTCCACCAATTAGCAAAAGAAAATCCATACAAAAAATAAACTTTTTACAAAAATATATTGTTATTTTTGATAGAAAATGTTAAAATATACTTGTCAGTCGCAATTCGGGGGGATTATTTTATGGAAAACGGAAACAGTATACAAAAACAGCTCGTCACTGCGCTGAAAGAGAAAAATCTGACAGTTGCAACAGCTGAAAGTTTGACCGGCGGTATGGTCAGCGAAATTATTACTTCCGTTTCGGGTGCATCCTCTGTTATCGAGTGCGGAGTGTGCTCTTATTCAAACAGAATAAAACACGAGGTTCTTGGCGTTTCGGAACAGACTCTCGGAAACTATACGGAATACAGCATACAAACCGCTGAGGAAATGGCTTACGGCGTGAGAAAATTGTCCGGTGCTTCGATAGGAATTTCAACTACAGGTATAGCAGGTCCGAACGGCGGAACAGAGGAAAAACCTGTTGGCACAGTATTCATAGGAGTGAGCAGCAAATTCGGCACTGTCGGACGAAAATTTCTTTTCGGCGAACAGGGTATGTCCGACCGTGAAACTATACGCCGCATTACAGCAGAAACAGCTTTGAAGATAGCTTTGGAAGAAGTTATGAAACATTGAGCTGTATTTTTGTTTGAAAGAAGATAAAATTTTGTGCAAAACTATTGATTATATTTCCAAAACGTGATAAAATATATTATGATTGCGAAAAGTTTTGAAATTCCCTTTCAATCAATGGAAAATAGAAACAAAATATACTATAATGGAACGGAGATGATCTATCTATGCCAAGAAGTGCAGGCATTCTTATGCCGATTACTTCACTGCCTTCCCCTTACGGAATAGGTACCATGGGCAAAGCTGCCTATGAATTTGTAGACTTCCTGAAAGCTTCCGGTCAGAAATACTGGCAGCTGCTTCCGGTAGGACCTACAAGCTACGGTGATTCGCCATATCAGTCCTTCTCGACCTATGCGGGCAACCCCTACATGATCGATCTGGATATGCTGTGTGATGAGGATCTGCTGGTGCGTGACGATCTTAAGAAAATCTATTGGGGTTCAAATGAACAGTACATTGATTACGAGAGACTCTACAATATCCGCTTCGATGTCCTCAGACAGGCTTATGAGGCTTTCAAACAAAAAGATCAGCAGCAATTCTGGGATTTCATGCGTGATGAGAACAGTTGGCTCACAGATTACGCCCTCTATATGGCTGTCAAGAAATTCTTTGATGACAAGCCCTGGACAGACTGGCCCGACCACCTTATCAAATACCGCAATCCCGATACAATAGATTACTATCTCAGACTGCTTTACGAAGATGTTATGTTCTGGAAATGGCTCCAGTTCATGTTCTACAAGCAGTGGGGCGAACTGAAAGAATATGCTAATGACAACGGCATTAAGCTTTTCGGTGATATGCCCATATATGTTGCAATGGACAGTGCTGATACATGGGCTAACCCCGATGTATTCTGGCTCGATGATGAGCGTAAACCTGTCTGCGTTGCAGGCTGTCCGCCGGATTATTTCTCAGAAACAGGTCAGCTCTGGGGCAACCCGCTCTATGACTGGATCTATCTTGAAGAAACTAATTTCGACTGGTGGATAAGACGTGTTGCAGGCGCAGCAAGAATGTTCGACGTGACCCGTATCGACCACTTCCGTGCATTCGACCAGTTCTATGCTATCCCCTACGGCGCAAAAGATGCAGTAGTCGGTGAATGGCTTGACGGTCCTAAAATGAGATTCTTTGAAAAAATAAAGCAGCGTCTCGGTGATATTCCGATTATCGCAGAAGATCTTGGTTTCCAGACTCCCGGCGTTAAAAAGCTGCTCAAGGATTCCGGATATCCGGGTATGAAGATTCTCGAATTTGCCTTCGATTCAAAAGAGGACAGTGACTATCTGCCGCATAACTATACAAGCAACAGCGTATGCTATACCGGTACACACGACAACGACACCATTATGGGCTGGCTCTCTCAGGCAAGCGAAAAGGATGTCGCATTCGCAGAGGATTACTGTCACCTCGATAAAACCGAAGGTTATAACTGGGGTTTCATTCGCACTGCATATGCAAGTGTCAGTGATTATGCCATAGTTCAGATGCAGGACGTTCTTGGTCTCGGCGGCGAGGCAAGAATAAATACCCCCTCTACACTGGGCGGCAACTGGACTTGGAGAATGAAAAAAGGAGCCGCAACTCCTAAAATTGCAAAGAAACTTTATAATTTGTCAAAAAATTACAGAAGGCTGGAGGATGACAAAAAGATGAAGAAAAATGCCATTATCGACAACCTCGTACTTACCGCAAAGAACGAGTATTGCAA
>CACXGC010000108.1 GCA_902767155.1 uncultured Ruminococcus sp.
CTCTCCTTTAGGGGAGGTGGCACGAAGTGCCGGAGGGGTTTGTGCAATCTGACGAAAGCATTAGAAATTTGCTCATTTATAGTTTTATACTAAGTTATACTGTACAAGTACGGGGTGAATAAAATGAAACTGAATTTTGCCATAATAGACGACTGCCGTAAGGATATCAGTACTGTAGCAGAAATGACCGAAAAATATTTCTCCGGCAATCATCATTTTGAATTGGCTGTAAAAGAGTACGACTGCGGTAAAGCATTTTTAGCCGATTACAAAAAAGGTGAATTTGACCTTGTCTTTATTGATATATGTATGAACGAAATTGACGGTCTTGAACTTTCTTCAAGACTTCGCAATACTGACAATGACATTGTGATCATATTCATGTCAACGACAACGGAATATGTTTTTGATACCTTCAAGGCACTTCCTTACGGTTATCTTCGCAAGCCGGTTTCTTTCACAGATTTTTCCGAAACAATGGACAGAGCCATGAAAAAATTTACAGACCAATTCAAAAAGATCACCGTCAGAATGCCCCGTTATGAAGATACGGTTATCACACAGGATATTATCTCTGTCATTTCCGATAATCATAATACCATTATTAAAACAACAGCCGGTATGGAAATACACAGCATTTCAACCTATCAGGAAATTGCCAAACAGCTTCTGCTGTTTGAGGACTTTTTTGAATGTAACCGAGGTATCATGGTTAACTTAAAATATGCGGTTTCCGCAAACGGCAGTGACATCCGTATGCAGGACGGCACGATTTACCCTGTCCGCAAACAAGACAGAAAAAGACTGACACTGCTCCTTGCCAAACAAGTTTCAGGAAAATATAAAGGAGGATTTTTTTCGTGAACACAGCTCTGTTTATCCGTCATATTATAGAACTTGCCATGATCGTTCCGGCAGGCATTATGTCTGTCATACCTGTCCGTAATTATCAGAAAGTAAAAACAAACTATCTTATCACTCTTTTTACGGTGATTATGATAACGGCTGTATTAGGAGGTTCAGTCGTCTGTTCTGTTTATCACATTCCGTCCAATATGGCACTTCTTGTTTTTATGCCTGTATTTTTTCTTGCCTATCATTTCTGTTATCAGATATCTTTGTCAAAAAAGTTTTTTTGTTTTCTGTATGCTTCCATGCTTTGCGGATTCTGCACAATGTATTCTACTTTCGCTACCGCACCGCTGGAGCTTGATAACCATGACGGTGTTTTTCATATTTCTTCGGGACTTATCTGTCTTGGAATAACCCTTGCTATCGGTGCAGTATTTTTCCGTACACTCAGCAGGAAAATAACAGAAATGCTTGATAATCCTGCACTTGATAAGTTATGGATACGGCTTATGTTTGTTCCGTTTCTGATGACGATCATCCTTATATGGATGACACCGATAAGTCCTGAAAATGCGATGGTCGGCAGACTTCGCCCTGTCAGCATGGTAATACTTCTGCTGATACCCATGACACTGTGGTTTATGTGCCACATGATGTGGTGGATCACTAACCGTATGACAGAAACAGCCCAGCTGCAGCAGAACTATGATATTCTGCAAATGGAAGAAAAACAGTATCGCAGCACTCTCCGTTATCTTGAAGAAACCAGAACGCTCCGTCACGATTTCAGGCATCATCTTCTGATGATAGAAGAATTGGCGGAAAAGAACGAAACAGAAAAGCTGCTTGAATACATACGTCCTTTCATACAAAAAACCGAAAACACAAACCAGAAAAAATATTTTCAAAACCCTGTGCTCAATGCTGTAGCATCCCATTATATCGAGCTTGCCAAAGAACAGGATACACTTCTTATGTGGGGTATAGACCTGCCCGAAAAAATACCGTTCAAGGAATCAGATATCTGCTCCGTACTGGGAAACCTGCTTGAAAATGCCATCAATGCCGTTCGGGAACTGCCAAAGGAACAGCGTATCATACACAGCACGATATCATTTCAGAATGGGATGACATTTGCTGTGCATATGTCAAACGAGTACAAAGGACATATTGTTCTTGACAAAAACGGCTTACCGGAAGTAAATGCCGAACATCACGGCATTGGACTAAGATCGGTTCAAAACACCGTCAATCGCTATAATGGTATGTTCGCCATCGAAACCAACGATGGAAGATTTGATATTTATGTGGTAATGTACAGTGCTGAAAAGGACAAGTAAAAACATCACGAACAGTAATTAACAATCGGCAGAAAAG
>CACXGC010000109.1 GCA_902767155.1 uncultured Ruminococcus sp.
ACGATATAGAAGAGTATGAGAGCACGAGCGCTATTGATGAGGAGGATTTTTGATGTCTTATAGTATTGATGTGTATAAAGAAGCCTTCAAGCAAATAGAGGAACGCAGAATCAAAGCAGAATCTGAATTGTTGAAACGAAGAGAATCATTGTATAAGGAATGTCCGAGAATAAAGATTATTGAAAATCAACTTGCACAAATATCTGTAAAGGCCGGACGTGCGGTGCTTGAAGGTGCAGATGTCAAAGTACAACTTGAAAAACTTAAAAAATCAAGCCTTTCCTTGCAGGATGAATTGAACGAAATTTTAAAATCGAGAGGGCTTCCCGCAAATTATCTTGACGAGTGGTTCGAATGTCCGAAATGTGAAGATACAGGAAATATAGATGGAAAAATGTGCAGTTGTGCGAAATCACTTGTCCGAAAGATATCATATGAAAGACTTAACAGTATTTCTCCTTTATCGCTGAGCACATTCGAGAGTTTTTCACTGCAATATTATCCTGAACAAAAAATGGAAGGTTCAGAGAGAACTATGAGAACATTCATGGAACAAACTTTTCGTTATTGTCAGAAATATGCTGACGAATTTTCAATGGATTCTCAGAGTATGGTATTTCAGGGTGGACCCGGTCTCGGAAAAACACACCTTTCTTTGGCTATAGCACAAAAAGCTATTGAAAAAGGGTATGGAGTTATTTATGTTTCTGCACCTAAAATAGTATCACAGTTGGAAAAAGAACATTTTGGAGGCAAATATGGGGAAGAAGGAGAAAGTGAGCAATTATTGATTGATTGTGACCTTCTTATACTTGATGACCTCGGAACAGAATTTCAGACCAAGTATTCTGTTACAGCAATTTATGATATCATAAATACAAGGCTTCTGATGTCAAAACCAACAATAATAAGTACGAATCTTACAATTAAAGAAGTGCAGGAAACATATGGTTCACGTGTTGTTTCAAGAGTAATAGGAATGTTGAAAAGATTAGAATTTGTAGGGAACGATATAAGGCAAATTAAACGTAGAGAACGTAAAAAATAACTGGGGGTGTTTTTTTTATGAATAAAGAAGTAAATGAAATGATATTATCAGCATTAAAATGTATTGAAGAACCGATAGACAGACGTGACCTTCAGATAGAAAGCAACATACTGGAAACAGAGGAGTTTAATAATGCACTTTCCTATCTGGAACAGAAAGGAAAAATAATAATTAATAGGAAAAAAGTTGGTTTACCGTCTGTTATGGGATACGTTGCCGCAACAATTGTACGTCAGGCAAAAGGATTTTCATTTGCTGAACCTGTTGATGCAGAAATTGATGATATTTTCATTCATGCCTCTGCAACAAAAGGCGCAATGCCCGGAGATCTTGTAATGCTTAGGAATATTATTGCCGGAGATAAAGGCTTTTCCGGAGAAGTTGATAAGATACTTGAGAAAGGCTCAAGAATAATTACAGGGACTGTTGAGCGTCCGGAAAGCAAATTTGGTCAGGCTTATATAATTCCCGATAAGGGATTTTCAAATCATCTGAGAATTGTTCACGGAGGAGAATTGAAAAGCAAAATAGGAGATAAAGTAAAGGCAACTATATATTATGAGCCAAAAGAAAAAAGGGTATATGCAAGAGTAATAAAGGTGTATGGAAAAGGAAATTCGGCAAAAATTTGTGCGGATGCGATAATCGACAGCTATGGTATTCCTGTGAAATTTCCTGTTCCGGTTAAACATGAAGCTGCCATGAAGGCAGCTATGCCGATTACAGAAGCAGAAATGTCAAAGCGTCTTGATCTTACTGATGAGCCTATATTTACTATAGACGGTGCTGATGCCAAAGACCTTGACGATGCTATTTGCGTAAAGAAACTTGAGACTGGCTGGGAACTTGGTGTACATATAGCTGATGTGTCGCATTATGTTACAGCGGGAAGTAAGTTGGATGATGAGGCGCAACAGCGTGGAACATCGGTATATTTTGCAGATCGTGTAATCCCTATGCTTCCTGTGGAAATTTCAAACGGATGTTGTTCTCTTAATGCCGGAACAAAGAAACTTACATTTTCGGCTATAATGAAACTTGATGAAAAGGCTAACTTAGTAGACTATCGTTTTGAAAAAAGTGTTATTGTATCAAAAGTCAGAGGTGTATATAGCGAAGTAAATGCAATTCTTGACGGAAGCGCAGACGATAGTTTGAAAGAAAAATATTCTCCTGTAGCAGATGTAATAAAAAATGCCGCTCAGCTTGCAGATTTGCTTAAAAAGAAGGCTAAACAGAGGGGAGAACTTGAAATAGAAACATCAGAACTGCGTTTTGTGTTGGACGAAAATGGTGTATGTGTTGGTGTTTCTGAACGTGAAAGAGGAGAAGCAGAGGAACTGATCGAGCAGTTTATGATAATGGCGAATATTTCGGCAGCATTATATGCAAAAAGTATAGGTATGCCGTTTGTTTATCGTGTACATGAAGCACCTGATTCTGAAAAGTTATGTACTCTTGCGGAACTTGCCGCTGCTTGTGGATTTCAGACAAGAAGGCTGAAAGAGGGAGTTCATCAGACAGATCTTGCGGCATTGATAGAAAAGGCAAAGGATACGCCATATTCGAGACTGATATCAACACAAGTACTTCGTTCTATGGCGAAAGCAAGATATGATAGCCGTCCTATTGGTCATTTCGGACTGTCTTTGGAAGACTATTGTCATTTTACCTCTCCTATAAGAAGATATCCAGATACTTCAATACACCGTATATTAACAGATCTTGTAACTGGTGTTCCGCTTGATACTATAAAAAAACGTTATAGTGAATTCGTAATAGAATCTGCAAAGCTTTCATCAGAATATGAACTTCGTGCGGTTCGTGCAGAACGTGATACTGAGAAATGTTATGCAGCGGAATATATGCGAGCACATATAGGGGAAAGATATTCAGGTGTTGTATCCGGAGTAACGAATAAAGGCATTTTTGTTATGATTCCAAACGGAATTGAAGGATTTGTTGATTTATTGAATATGGAAAGCACTTATTTTGAATTCGACGGAATGACAACAATTACTGATAAACTAAGCGGCAAAAGCTATTCTATAGGTAATGAGGTTTTTATAGAGGTTGATTCAGCTGATGTAGCTTTGGGTACGGTTGATTTTAATCTTGTAGATGGAAAGTAGTGTATTATATATCGAAAATCCGGAATACTAATCACAGATTGATAAATGGAGGAAAAATAATTATGCCGGTGAGATCTGGGAAAAGAACGATTAGTATTATTGGAAGAGTAGGTATTGTAAGTTCAGCTGGTGTAGCAGGACATAAAGAGGGTGAAGGTCCTCTTGCGTCTTATTTTGACAGTGTATACAGCGATGATATGCTTGGTCAGAAATCATGGGAAAAAGCTGAAAGTCGTCTTCAAACTAATGCAGCACAAGAAGCGTTAAGAAAAGCAGGATTACAGCCTTATGATATAGATGTAATTTTTGCCGGTGATTTACTGAATCAGTGTATTTCTTCTACTTTTGGACTTCGTAGTTTAGAAATACCATATCTTGGACAATACGGAGCTTGCTCAACAATGGCGCAGACAATGCTTATGGCTGCATTATTTGTTGATAGTGGTGCTTGCAATAGGGCAATGGCTGTAACCTCATCACATTTTTGTTCTGCTGAAAGGCAGTTTCGCCTTCCGATAGAATACGGTGGTCAAAGAACACCAACAGCTCAATGGACGGTTACGGGTGCAGGAGCTGCTGTAATTGATGACAGCGGTAATGGCTGCATTATAAAAGATGTAACGATCGGAAAGATAACTGATTATAAGATAAAAGATGCTAATAATATGGGGGCTGCAATGGCACCTGCTGCGGCAGATACAATATTGAATTATATGATAGATACAAATACAAAACCATATGATTATGATCTTATTCTTACGGGAGATCTGGGATTCATCGGTTCAGAGTTGCTTATAAAAATTCTTCAGCGTGAAGGTATGGATATTTCAATGGTACACAATGACTGTGGGAAAATGATTTTCGACAGAGAAAGACAGGATGTACATGGCGGTGGTTCAGGATGTGGATGTTGCGGCTCAGTATTTTGTTCTTATATTATGCAGCAGCTCAATAGTCATAAGCTGAAAAATATTCTTTTTGTTGCGACGGGGGCGTTAATGTCACCCACGTCAAGCCAACAGGGCGAAAGTATTCCAGGAATTGCACATCTTTTGCACATTGTTTCGTGAGAGAAAAAAATTATAGAATTTTGCTTTGATGATAAGACGTAATTCTTTACAGTCTAAAAAATATCTGGGGTGTGAAAATTGGATAAGGCAGAGGAACAAAGAAAAAAAGCTGAATTGAAAAAAATTGAAGAAGAAATAGAGCCTCTTGTAAGGAGTGAGGTGTCATGGGCTCAGGCTTATAAGCTGTTAAAAGAAGTTGAAGAACGTGCACTTTATGAGTATGAATATCCAAGTTATACAGCATGGCTTAAAAGTTTTTCGGAAAGATACAATATAACACTTTCACTTTTGTGGAGGCAGAAAAAAGCAGGAAAGTTCTATGAAAATTTTTGTGAGTATTACAAACAGCTGAGCATAACAGTATTGCCCATGGAACGTTTAGATATTGGAACAGATACCCTTACTATGATTGAAAAAATTACAGGGGCTAATATGCGAGAAGCGAAAACTTTGATTGACAGGGCAAATGCTGGCTCTGTAAGTCGTGTAGAACTTAAAACCCTTTGGGAACTTGAAAAACAAGAACGAGAGCATAACGGTATGGCTGCTATGCGTCTCAATGCCCATGACGCCAAAGAATTTGAGGAGTATTCATATGATACGTTCGATCAGTCATTTCCAAGTTATACGGATGTAGGTTCGATACTTTGTAATCCCAACTGGATGTTTTATAAAAAAGAGTCTGGGAAAAAATATCATCTTTTTACGGAATTTTCTAAACTGGAAGAGTGCAAAGATGCCTATATTGTTGCTGAGGATTACAATAAAATAAGTGAGAGAAAACATGATTTTTATCTTCATATGTTTTATATGAAGCTTCAAAAAAATGATCTTAAAGGCGAACCGGAATTTTCTGGATATCCTTTTTATGCAGATTTTTATTGGCTTGTTGTTCCTTATGACCTGTTGTCGGAAGGGACTAAATATATAGAAAAATATCCGGATATTGGATTAGTTCTTTACAGTGAAAACTCAAATACTTTGATGATTGAAAAAGATGCCATTTTTGCTCCGAATAACGGAATAAAAAGAGAACGTACAATAGAATTGATTGCGCATAAATTGTTGTAAACATTGGAAATTTAAAAAAGAATATATACAGTCTTGTAAAAATTTGGAAATTATGATATAATTGTCGTGCTTAAAGAAAAGAAGGGGAAAAATGAAAAAAGGAAAATTTATTGTATTTGAAGGACTGGACGGTTCTGGCAAGGGAACGCAGATTGAACTTCTTACTGCAAAGATGAAAAAAGACGGAAGACGTGTCTATCGGACTGCCGAACCTACGTTATCAGCAACAGGCGGACTTATACGTGATGTACTTGGCGGATTTATACAGCGTGATGCATATGAATTGTCGGCTCTTTTCCTTGCTGACCGCATATTTCATAATATAAATCCGCTCAATGGTATAAAACATTTTTTGGATCAGGGTATTGATATTGTCTGTGACAGATATTATTACTCGTCTTTTGCATATCAGGGTAAAGATGCTGTACTTGATTGGGTTATGTCTATGAATCTTGATTGCCCGGAAATAATAAGGCCGGATTTGTGTATTTTTCTTGATGTGGATACGGAAAGTTGTGATAAACGTATAGAGGATAACCGTTTCAGTCGTGAAATTTATGAAAATAAAGCAGAACAGGAAAAAATAAGAAAGCGTTTTTTCGAGGTTTTTGAACTTCTGAAAAATACTGAAAACATAAAAATCGTCAACGCCTCAAGAGATATATCTTTGGTGTCGGCTGATATAATAAAAATATATGAAAGTATAAAGGAGATTTGACATGGAATACCATATTAACACAAAATGTCTGCAATCAGGCTATGAGCCTAAAAACGGCGAGCCAAGAGTAATTCCGATTGTACAGAGTACTACTTTCAAATATGATAGTGCTGCAACATTGGGAAAACTTTTTGATCTTGAAGAGGACGGATTTTTCTATACTCGTCTTTCCAATCCAACACTCAGCGCAGTTGCTTCAAAAATTGCCGATCTTGAAGGCGGTGTAGGAGCAATGCTGACAGCTTCAGGTCAGTCAGCAAGCATGATGTCAATAACTAATATTTGTCATGCCGGAGATCATGTTGTTTGTGCAGCAGCGGTTTACGGAGGTACATTCAATCTTTTTAATAAATCACTCAGAGAACTTGGAATTGATTTTACATTCGTTATGCCAGATGCTACAGAAGAACAGATCGAGGCAGCATTTAAAGATAATACGAGAGCTGTATTCATTGAAAGCATTTCCAATCCGTCTCTTGACGTTGCCGATATAGAAACATACGCAGAATTGGCTCATAAGCATGGTGTTCCATTGATAGTTGATAATACATTTCCTACGCCGATCAATTTCAGACCAATAGAGTGGGGTGCAGATATAGTAACACATTCTACTACAAAATACATGGATGGTCATGCTGTTGCGCTTGGCGGAGTTATAGTTGACAGCGGCAATTTTGATTGGACAAATGGTAAATTTCCAATGTTTACAGAGCCGGATGAATCTTATCACGGTGTAGTATATGCTGAAAAATTCGGTAAAGCTGCCTATATAACAAAAGCATTGACACATATAATGCGTGATTATGGTGCACAGCAGAGTCCACAAAATGCATTTTTACTCAATTTGGGTTTGGAAACTCTTTTCCTGAGAATGGAACGTCATTGTTCAAATGCACTTGCTGTTGCTAAATATCTTGAAGCAAATGATAAGATTGAATGGGTAAATTACCCTGGTCTTGAGAGTAATAAGTATTATGAACGCTGCAAGAAACTTATGCCTAAAGGAAGCTGTGGAGTAATATCCTTTGGAGTTAAAGGCGGAAGAAAAAAGGCTATGCAGTTTATGGACAGCTTGAAAATGACAAAGCTTGTTATTCATGTTGCAGATGCAAGAACATGTGCACTTCATCCGGCAAGTACGACTCATCGTCAGATGAACGACCAGCAACTTGAAGAATGTGGTGTAAAGCCTAACTTGATAAGAATGTCAGTTGGTCTTGAGTACATTGATGATATTATTGCTGATCTTGAACAGGCACTCTCATCTATATAATTTGATCTTTGAACATAATTATATGTTGTATCCCTGCCGGTGCCTGTATGAGTTATCAATGACTTAGATGGAAAGGGAAATTGATATACAGAAGCTCCTCACTATCGGCATTGTTCCGATTGTGAAGAGCTTAGTATCTGATTGGAACAGGGTACTCAGTTTTGTAACTAAGTACCCTGTTTTTTTATTATCTATAAATGAGCAAATTTAATGAGCCGTTGTGAAAATGCACAAAAAATATTAAGAAGCAAGCATGGCAAATAAACCGGCAATATCT
>CACXGC010000110.1 GCA_902767155.1 uncultured Ruminococcus sp.
AAATAATAAGTCAGCCTTACGGCTGACCGGCAATTCATCCCCGACCTATAGAGGTCGGAGTCTTCTTGCCGCTTTAGGATAAAATGGGGTGCTGTCAATGCGACAGCGCCTTTTTTTATCAGAAAATGTTGTTTATGCTGGGATATTCAAGATCATTAAAATGTTGAAGAAGTACCTGTATACGTACACATTCGGTAATGAAAAGATTTGTGTCGCCTGTTTCGATGTAGGAACAGGCAATATTCATGCTTTCATCTATCTGATCGAGTTTTCCGTGCGATACAAAAAGCAGCATCAGCTCTTTTTTTTCGTTCCATTCATCAACTGCATTCCCGACCTGTTTTCGTGCAAGAACAATATCATTCTGGCGGCTTGATGATACAGCGGCTTGTACTTTTTTCTGTATCGAATCCGAAGTTTTTGTGTTTATAAAAAAACCGCATACAGCAATTACTGATGTGATGATAAATATTATTACTGTTCCGGCTATTCTGTGCATGATGAACCATCCTTTCGGATAATATGGTATTTTTTGGTCTTGTCAGCGGTCATTATGAATATATCGTCGAGTTTGATTTTTTCGAGTTTCAGTATTTTGAACAGCCACTTTCTGCTCAGTCCGCAGAATTTTAGCGATGAATCGGCTATTTCACCGTCACTTATAACAACAGCCTGCATTCCGTTATCCTGTGAGAAAATTCCCATTTGTGCAGCGGTCACAGTATCACTTGCGGCTTTTTTCAATATGCTCATCTTGCCGTTTGTTTCTACAATTGCATAGGAAACGTCACGTATATCGAAAATGTCTTTCTGGCGCAGTTCCTCAAACAGGTCCTCAGTGCTTAGCCGCAAAGATGACATTGCTTTGCGGTCGATTTTTCCGTCATTTATCACTATAACAGGATTTCCGCACACAAGACTGCGAAAATTTGATGAGTGAAGCATCAGTATCGAAATGATTATTTCACAAATGACAAGGACGAAAATTGGTATAATGCCGCTTAGAAGTGACTGGTCTGTGTCCTGCATAGGAATTGATGCTATATTGGACATGAGAAGTGTTACAACTAATTCGCTTGTTTGAAGCTCGCTTATCTGACGTTTTCCCATGATACGCACAGTTATTATAATAACCGTGTAAAGAATGACTGTTCTTATGACTGAAATAATCATATTGTTTTTCCTTCCGTAAAATCTCTGCTTTTAGTTTGCACGTTTTTTCCTCTGATATACAAAGCCGTGCATAAAATAACAGATTCGGAGAAAAAATGTGTATGGTGATGAAATTGTATGATCTTATCCAGTCGGTGATAAATATCTATAAATCGAAATCTGTAAGGACAGATAGACGGAAATCTGTACCTTTTGGGAAATCCCTGAATGATAACATTTCATATGTGAAGCGTAGTTTTGACCCATGCGCCGACCTTGTTATACACGAAATGAAACTTACCGGAATAAATGCGGCGGTTTTTCTGATTGACAATATGATAAACAAAAGTGTTCTTTCTCTTGGGATTCTCGAACCGCTTTATAAATTCACTTACAAAGGAACGCCGGAACAATGTATCAATGATATCCGCAGCAGAGTCATATATCTTGACGATATTGCAGAAATAACTACTTTTGATGAACTGACCGATATGATAATGTCCGGATTCGCAGTTATTGCTGTTGACGGCTGTGACCGTATGATAGCTGCAGGAATACAAGGATTTTCGTCAAGAAGTATTTCAGAGCCGGAGTCCGATGTCATTCAACGTGGGGCAAAAGAAGGATTTGTTGAGCCGCTGCATACAAATTTGTCAATGATAAGGCGAAGAATGAAAAATCCTCATTTGTGTTCGGAAATAATAAAAGTGGGAACTCTTTCACGGACAGAAGTTTGCATATGTTATCTTTCGGATATAGCCTCGCCAACCATCGTAAGCAGGCTGAAACAGCGTTTGCATGAGGTTACATTAGAGACAGTTCTGGCATCCGGCTATTTAGTACCGTTTATAGAAGACAAGGGGGATATTTCTCCATTCTGTACTGTTGGGATAACCGAACGCCCCGACACAGTATGCGGAAAAC
This sequence comes from uncultured Ruminococcus sp., assembly GCA_902767155.1. Classification (GTDB taxonomy): domain Bacteria; phylum Bacillota; class Clostridia; order Oscillospirales; family Acutalibacteraceae; genus UBA1213. Next base: position 2,077 of record CACXGC010000110.1, read on the forward strand.
TGACCGAAGGCAGAATAGCTGTATTGATAGACGGAGTACCTGATGCGCTTATAGTGCCGCATCTTTTCGCAGAGTATTTTCAGACACTCGACGATTATTCAAACCGCCCGTATTTTGCAGTTTTTACACGTTGGCTGAAATTAGCCGCATTTTTTATATCAATGCTTTTGCCGGGGATTTTTGTAGCACTCGCAACATTTGATCCGGAAATGTTTCCAACGCTTATGCTTAACAAAATAGCCGGTTCTATAGGTGCGACACCGCTGTCATTGATGGCGGAAACAGTTCTGATACAGCTTGTGTATGAAGTTATGAGGGAGTCAGGGCTTCGTATGCCTCAGCCGCTCGGTTATGCGGTGAGCATAGTCGGAGGACTTGTTATTGGTGATACTGCTGTAAATGCCGGTTTGATAGGTGCGCCGACATTGATGGTTGCAGCAGCGGCGGCAATTTGTTCCTATATCATACCGAATTTGTATGCGCCCGCTGCTATGCTTCGTCTTACGTTTACGTTTATCGGTGGTATATTTGGAATAGGGGGAGTATCGCTTTTGTTCTGTCTTGTGTTTATCAACCTTTGCAGTAAGACAAGTTTCGGAATACCGTTCACTTCTCCGATAACACCATTCGGAACTGCTGCCGCAAGAGATGTATTTATAAGAGCAGGCTGGAAAACTTTGTCCGACAAAATACAGAAAGTGCAGAATATGCCCGGTGCAGATATTTCGGGAGGATAAAAGTATGGGTAAAGAACAGGTAATCACATCGGGACAGTTGTTTATACTTCTGTTTGTGTGCCGAATATCGTCAGTATTAATGTATGAGAGTGCGATTTCCATAGGAAAAACTGTTTTTTCTATGCTTTTCCCGATGCTGATATTTTCGGTGATCTCGTTTCTTTTGATTTTACCAGTCGTGTTTTTTCGTCGGGAAACTATTAACGGTTATCGTATGCCGCTGAAATGTGAAAAGTTACTTTATGCAGCATTTTTGGTATATTTTGTTTTCATGAGCGTGTTCCATCTTCGTATTATCTACGGATTTATATACTCATTTGGCGGTGAGAGCGTAAACAGGGCGGGACTTATGATTTTTCTGATATTGGTGGTGCTTTATGCGTCAATAAAGGGACTTGAATCTATAGTCCGGTTTGCATCATTATCTTTCGCAACTGTTATTATTGCCGCAGGAATGTTGATATTTTTTCTTTATCCTCTTTATGATGTGGAATCACTTATGCCGGAGCAGTCTTTTTCTGACGAATGGGCGACTGTTTTTTCTGCAGTGGAAGATTTTGCTGTAATATTTATTCTGTCTTTGACAGTGAAAGGAAATTTTGTCCGCAGTGCCGGATTTTTTATAATATTTCAGGGAATATTTTTTGTTGCTGTAATAATTCTTCTTGGCGGAACGGTTGGCGAGTACCTCATCGGAATGGACTATCCTTTTTTCCGAAGCATTGACGGTTCTGAAGTTTTGCAGAGGTTTGAACCTTTCTTTTTCGGTGTTGCAATTTCGGCGGCAGTATGTCGTGCAGCAGCGGATTTCTATATAATTCATAGGATGCTGAGAAAACTGTTCTCTGATGAAAAAACTGTGCGAAGGTTATACTACCCGATGATTCTTATAATATCGTGTTTTGTGTTGTTTTTTATGGGAACGACAGCGGAAATTATTTTTCAGCGGAAATTTGTGATAATACCGGTTCTGGTTGCCGGTGTTTTAATTCCGTTCATTTTGACAGCAGTGATTGTTGTGAAAAAGAGGAAAAAAATATTTCGTGCAATGTCGGTGATACTGTGTATACTATCAATTACGGTCATTTTCAGCGGATGTACAGCAATACAGCTGAATCAGAGAATAATTGTTCAGGGGATAGGCATTGACAAATCGGAAAACAAATATACTATGACATATATTGTTCTCGATACAGAATCGCATGATGAAAATTCTTTTCGTATCATTCATTCGGAGGGTGAAAGTGTAGAGACGGCTGTAATGTCTATGGAACAGCAAAGAGGGAGAAGTATTCTTCTTACACAGTGCTTGTTTATCATGATGAATGAAGAAGCGGCGAGGGATAAAAACACTTTGTCGTATTTCAGGGAAAACAGGGATATCATAAAAACAGTCAATCTTATGGCTTGTGAAAATGCCAGAGACATCATTTTGTCGGCGGTGAACGATTACAGATTCACTGCTGAACAGATAAACGGTGTGACTGATAGTAAAGCTGTCAATCAGTCGGCAGTACATTTGTCTGTTTTTGATGAGATATGCTGTCGGAAAAACGGATACAAAGATATCATTATGCCGTACGTGAAAAAAATATCCGAAACTGAGAGCCTTGATGCGTCGGAAAGTTTTCTTTTGCGAGATGACGGGAAAAAATTTGATATTCTGACAGATGAGGAAACACAGGGCATAATTTTTCTTAACGGTCAGATACCGGAATCTGATGATTTGGGAAAGAGAGCTGTCAAATGCTCATCGGAGTTTGAAATTGATTTCAAAAACGGCAAAATGTATTTACAGATAAATGTCAAAGTTGTGACAACAGGAAATTACTCTGTTGAGGAGAGAGGTAGAGTAAGAGAGAGTTTTTACAGGCTTGTGAATTCTTCTGTGTCATCTGCTGTAATAAAAAACGGATGCGATGTTATTTCGCTGAACAGAGTTTTTCGTTCAAGATTTCAGGATATTTCGGTAACTCCCGAAGAATGGAGAAATATTCTTGAGAATATGACATTCCGCTGTTCGGTGCACGAATAAAAAGCCGGTGACTAAAAAGCCACCGACTTCTGATTGCTGAATATTATGCTTTCTTATAATCTTTTTGTGCTATGAGAGAACCGTCACCATTGAGATATATTACTCTTACTGTAATGTCTTTTGTTGTTGTCTGCTGTTCAAGTCTTTCAGCGGTTGATTGCATACTGTCCTTCATAGTTTCCATAGCCTTTTCCATCTGAGGTTTAAGAACTTCAACTATCTCAGGATCATATGTTTCTTTGAATTTTGCAGTGAATACAATTGTATTGTCACCTTCAAGTGACACATCACCGTCAATTGTGCTGTTTCCTCCGAGAGACGATTTCAAAGAATCCTTATTCTTTTCAAAGTACTCTTTCAAAGTCATAGTTGCCGCACTTGAAACTTCTCCACTGACTTCTGAGGCATTGCTTTCATCAGGTTTGCTGCTTTCCTCAGGTTTGCTGCTTTCCTCAGGTTTACTGCTTTCTTCCGGCTTACTGCTTTCTTCCGGCTTGCTGCTTTCTTCGGGTTGGCTGCTCTCCTCAGGCTTACTACTTTCCTCAGTTACGGGAACAACAACAGCACTTGCCTTTTCTTCGTCAACACTGCTCTCATAAGTATAACTGTCTATGTTTGAAGTAACGACTTCACTCATCATAGAGGAATAATCCTTATAACCGTGAACCTGACTTTTGTATACGTCATCGTTGTCAAGGCTTATTGCATTTATTGCATTTCTGCCGCTGCTGTCAAATGATACTTTTCCATCAGCGAGAATGGATATCTTGTCAAAACGCTTGCAGGTTATGTATGTATATTCCTGAACGACATCTTTCTTGTCAACGATTTTCTTGTACTCAGTAACAACTTTGTATACAACATATTCAAATCTGTCTCCGTTATAGTAGCTGTTAGGAGATTTAGGATTCATAACTATAGTGCCGAGGTATTCTGTTCCCTTGAGATTGAACTGTTCTTTTGCAAGGTCTGATTTTATGAAATCTTCTGTTTCGCTCTTCATGAGTTCAAGAGTTTCAGCAGGTATTTCGTCAGGCTTTGTTACTGCAGTTGAAAGACCGCTTACTGTATACTCTTTTTCTATTTCTTTCGGAACAACGTGATAATTGTCTGCCACATACTTTTTGATATCATCGCCGTAGCTGTTTTTAAGTGTAACCTTTATCTTGTCACCGTTTGAAAGTCCTTCCGACTTGTCTATATCGTAATCGAAATAATACTTTGCGCTGTTCTTCCAGTTTGCTCTTGCGGTTCCGTTAGGTGCTTCGCCCTCGAATGTTACATTCATATCCTTGAACAGGTCGATTTCAGGCATTTCTTCAAGTCCGCTTACTGTGAATTCTTTATCAGAATATTCAAGAGCACACTTTACATTGCGCTGTATCTTTTCTTTTGCTGTATCTGAAATTTTCCATGTGACTTTGATCTTGTCACCGTTTTTGAGTTCGCTGTTCTTATCAATTGTAAAGCTGTCCGCTACACTTGCAGAGATGTATGATGACGGGTCATCTCTGTCGAAGCCGTACAAATAACTGATTTCATACGGGTCAACGTTGAAACTCAGTTTTGTTTTCCAGTCGGCGCTGAATTTTTCGCTGTCGAAACTAACTTCTGCTTCTCCGTAACCTTCGTAGCCTTTGAATTCAACTGTAAGATAATCGTCAAGCTTTACTGTTTGCGGACGGTCAGCAATATTCTTGATTATCATAATAGCAACGACTGCCGCAATAATAACGCCAATAATGATAAATACTGGTACAAGATTAAGCGGCTTTTTGGGCGCTGCATCTTTTGTAATGTCTCCGCCGTCTTCGGGAACTGGTATTTTTGAATCAACAAGCGGCTGTATCGGCGGAATAGGCATAGTTTGATCCTGACTTGATGATGCGGAAACGATTGTTCCGCAAACAGGGCAGAATTTTGCGCCGGCTTTCAGTTCTTTACCGCAGGAAGGACACTTATTGCCGCCGTCAGTTATTGGTGCTTGTGTATCTGCTGTTGGTATCGGGCTGTCTATTGTCGGTACGGGGCTGTCTATAGATGGAACGGAACTGTCAACAGTTGGTGCAGCCGCTGAAATAGCTGTTCCGCAGCCTGGACAAAATTTTGCGCCGGCTTTCAGTTCTTTACCGCAGGAAGGACACTTATTGCCGCCGTCAGTTGTCGGTGCTTGAGTATCTGCTGTTGGT
>CACXGC010000111.1 GCA_902767155.1 uncultured Ruminococcus sp.
AACGATGGTAGCTTTGGCGAAGTCGGATACGATGAAACAGGAATTTTCTCAATATGGGTATATTTGTCCATATTTTGAGTAGCAGATATGGGATTTATACGATGAAAATAGGATTCCGAAAGGAAAAACTGTAGTTCGTGGAGAGAAATTTTCATCTGGACTTTATCGTGTTGTGGTACACGCAGCAGTTATAAATACCGAAAATAATACGTATGTTGTTTGATATGAAAGACAGCATGGGTACGCACAAACAGTAAATAAAAAAATCCTGCACTGAAAAAGTAAAATCAGTGTAGGATTTTTTTGCCATATATTTATTATGCGTAGGGAAATATAAATTTGGTAGTATATGTCATGTGTTATACCAAATTATTGTTGGTATTCTTTTATGACACGAATAATTATATCGTAAAGTTTTTCTACTTTATAATCGCCTATTATAGGCTCAAGGTGTGAATCACCGATACCTGAATCATCTGTAAGGAATATGTATGTACCTCCGGTTTTAATGGATATTGCACGGGCAAAGAGCTCGGTATCTCGTTCACTGTTCGAGGAGACTACAGGTACAAGTCTGATACCCTTCTCTGCCGCATCACTTATTGCTTTTTGTAAAATAGCTTCTTTTCCATCATGCGGAGGTGCGTCAAATATAAGGAAAGCCAGTTTTACGGAGTTTTCGCTCCATTTACCCTGAGAAATGGTTTGTTGCAGGATTTCAGCAACCGCTTCCGGAGTGTCTCCGCCGCCATCAGCTGTTTCATCATTAAGGCGTTTTTGCAGTTCTGAGATATTGTCTGAAAAGTCAAAACATTTTGTTACGTAATCGTCGCCTTCATCACGATAGAAATTTACGGAATATTTTGTATTCTGAGTACCGATTTCTTTTGTTATAGCCGAAAACTCGCTCTGCAAGAAAAGCATTTCATCTCCCATTGATCCGGTAGTATCAAGAATAAACATAATTTCGGTGTCAGTATAAGTATTTTTTTCACCGGCAAGAGTAATTGTCATTTCTTGAGAAATAGCTGATGAAGTACTCTGATTGGAAGAAGTTTGTTTTTTGATAGAAAAAGGCTCTATTATTTGTGAATTTTCTCCGTTTGTGACTGTAATAGAAACATTTTCGGTTTCAGGTTCTGCGAAAAGATAAGCGATTCCATTATGATCTGTAACTGCTGACCAAATTTTCTGATGTTTATTTTCGTCAAAAAGTTCTGCTTTTGCATTCGGAACAGGTTCACCGGCTTCATTTGTCGCAGTGATTTTAATACGGTATCTTGGATCAATGCCAAAGCTTGGGAATGATATTTTTTCATTTTTTACGAGGTTTGTAAAGAATCCCCAATTATCATTATCACGCCATTCACCGGTGGTAAGAAGTCCGGCATCAGGAACAATTTCGAGTGGTTCTTCCTTAATGATTTCAGCAGGTTCAGTTGATGCAGATGGTTCGTAAGGTTCAGTTGCAACAATTGCTTCTGCCGGTTCTTCATACGCAAAATCAACACTATCTGCTGTTTTATCAGTTACTTCTGTTGTTGTAGATTTTGCATCATCTCTTGTGATAGACTTTGCATCATTTGTAATTGCAAAATCTCCTGCAAATCGTTCTGTTGATTTTCCGTCAGCGATATCAGTGGCTGCTTCGGTTGATGGTAAAACAGGTATGGTGTCGCCTTCTTTGACAGCAGTGGAAGAAGAAGTTTCTGTATCTTTGGCAGAACTGGTAATTGCTTCGTTTGCAGAAATGTTTTCTGCAGTTGAAGTTCCGCTGTTCTGACAAGCAGATGCAGTTATGATTAGTGAAAGAACTATCAGAGCGATAATAAATTTTTTATTTTTCATAGTTCATGCCCCCTTTACCCTTATAATACAGTTCGATAGAAAAAGATACAGAATTTTTATAAAAAAATCAATCTTTTTTTTTGAGTCAATTTTGGACTGACGAACAATGTTTGCTGATTTACATAAATAACCATTCCGGGTTTTGCGCCTTGTGGTTTACTTACATAGCGAATTTTGGTATAATCAACCGGAACTTTTCCGGCGTTTTTTGCTTTGCTGTGATAAGCAGCAAGTTGTGCGGCATAGAGGATGGTTTGTTCATCAGGTTGTTTTCCACCTGATATGATGACTGTATGCGAGCCGGGAATATCTTTTGTATGAAACCATAGATCATTTTTATCTGAGTCTTTTAAAGTAAGACGATCGTTCTGACGATTATTTCTTCCAACAAGTATAGTAAATCCGCTTTCAGAAACAAATTCCAGCGGAGGGAGAGGCTTATCCTTGCGTTGTTTTTTCCCTTTTGTACGGAGATAACCGACTTCTGTAAGTTCGTCACGTATTTCATCAAGCTCACGTACTGTTTCTGCACGGTCAAGACTATCCATGACTGATGAAACATACTCCAGTTCAGTTTCGGCCTTTTCTATCTGAACACGAAGGACTTGTTCAGCGGTTTTTGCTTTTCTGTAGCTCTTGTAATATTTTTGTGCATTTGCAGAAGGTGATAATGCAGGATCAAGTTTGATTTTAATTGGTTTCATGTTGTCATAGAAGTTCTCGACTTCACATTCATCAGAACCTTTTTCAATACGGTACAGATTAGCTTGGAGCAAATCACCGCATATACGCATATTTTCTCTGTCAGCGCAAGCTTTTAGCTCATCATTCTGTATATAGATTTTTTTGATAAGTCTTGAAGCGGTATTTGATAAAAGTTTTGTAAGGTCTTCAGATTTTGAGCGTATAGCTTCAAGAGTATCTTTTTTTGAATAGTAGAGGTCAAGCAGTTCACTGAAAGATTCGGATTCCTGTTTTGAACGTCCGGAACCGTATTGCTGAATATGTTCAAAAGTAAAGTCAATAGGTTTTTTGCTTTGGTCTGTAATTATGCAGGGTACACCGCTGCAATCTCTTACAATAGAAATATCTCTTTTGAGGAAGTATGATAATCTTGTGCGATGTTCATCGTTAAGTTGATTAGAAAACACATCATGTCCTCTTCCGGTCAGATATTCAAGCTCACGGCATATAATAGGGGAAACCCCTTGTAATACAGAAAGCAGGGCTTTTGAGAGTGGGATGGTTTTGGGAAGACTCTCAACAGCATTTATTATTTCCTGAGCATCTGTATCAAGCATACAAAGTTTTGTCTGTTTAGGCGGCATTTCGTATTTTACACCCGGAAGGACAAGCCTTTGAGATGACATCGTAAGGTCTACACGTTTCACAGCGTCGATTATAATACCGTTTTCATCAATAAATATAATATTGCTGTATTGTCCCATAATTTCGACCGCAAGTTGAAGAGTGACAGTGTCACCAAGTTCGTTTACAGCCTCAAATGTAAGCATCAGTACACGTTCCAGTTCAGGCTGAATTATACTGCGTAGTCTTGCACCGGAAAGACGTTTTCGTAAAAGCATACAAAGCATAGGGGGGACTTTAGGATTTTCTGTTGTTGAGGTTGTAATATTTATTCTCGGACTGTTTGCTCTTGCGGATATCAGAAGCTTATAGTTTCCTTCTCTTGAACGCATACCAAGAATAATTTGATCTTTTACAGGCTGATAAACTTTATCTACCTTGCTGTTGATCAGTTTCTGTTCAAGTTCTTTTTTTATATGACGTAAAAAAACACCGTCAAGTGCCATTATGTATCACCTGAATTCTAAATTAAGTTAAATAGAAAATTTTTTCTGTGTCATTTTCCGAATGAACAAATGTTGTATCTGGAAAAGACTCTGAAAGATATGAAGTAAGTTTGTTTATTATAAGATCTTCGGAACGAAAATGACCAAGATCATACACAGCTATATTTTTTTCTTGTGCATAAAGCAGCTCATGATGTTTTATTTCTCCAGTAACAAATGCATCGGCATTTTCGGCAGCGGCTGCAAATATACTTTCGCCGCCTGCACCACAGGCAACTCCGACTCTGCGAATTTTTCCATATCTTTTAGTAAAGCGTAATCCGCAGCAGTTGAGTACATTTTTTATATGTTGTGCAAAAGATTCGCTTGTAAATTCATTTTGAAGTGTTCCAACAAGAAGACAATCATCATTTGTACCGTTTTCCGAAAAAACTCCTATAGTATTTGCAAGAGTATCATTTACTCCACCCTTTGCAAGATCAAGGTTAGTGTGTGCGCTTATAACAGTTATATCATTTTTTACGAGTTTAAATACCAGACTTTCAGAAGAAATTTTTTTAAGAGGATGAAATATTATCGGATGGTGTGTAACAATAATTTTTGCTTTTTTAATTATGGCCTCATTTATAATATCAGATGTAATATCAAGTGCGAGCAAAACGATATCAGATTTTTGTTCCGTATTTCCAATAAGCAGACCAACATTGTCAAAATCCATTGCTGTTTCAAATGGGGCAAAAGATTGTATTTTATCATAAATAAGTCCGGCAGATATCATAAATAGTCCTCCATACACATTTTATCAAATTTTTGGATAAGCTTTTGAGTTCGCAGATATTCTTCTGAGTTTATTGCATATCCGAGGATTTTCTTTTTTAATTTAGCACTTACAGCAGATATATAGTATTTATTTTCGGTAGACGTAGATTCTCCAAGTGTACCGATAAATAAAAATTCGTCGTTGTATGTTCTTGATATTCCATCATAGCAGCATAACATAGCAGAGTAGGGTTTTCCGGCGGAGATACATGCTTTCTCATCTATTATACAAAAACCATTTTCGCAAAGAAACTTTCTGAGAACATTTGCCTTTGTCATAGGTTGTAGTATGAGATGTTTATTTTCATTTTTTAGCCATTCGCAGCGGCTGATTATTTTAACTATAAGTTCTCCGCCCATACCTGCTATAATTATGTCGTCAGTTTGTTCTTTTGGGACTTGGTCAAGACCATCTGACAGCAATGTTTTTATAATATGTGATAGATGATTTTTTTCAATATTTTTTCTTGCGTTTTCAAGAGGACCATGGCGAATATCGCAAGCGAGAGCAGAGGAAATATATCCTTTTTTTGCGAGATAAACAGGAAGGTAAGCATGATCGCTTCCTATATCAGCAATATGTGATTTTTTTCGGACAAAAGAAGCACAAAGTGCAAGTCTTTCATCAAGTTTTAACATGAACAGAGCCTCCTTGAATGGAAAAGCCGCAGAGTGACCCCCTGCGGCAGATGCCTTTTCGGTTTATTTATTGTTGATATGATCGTTCAGCTTTTTAACAAGTTCGTCCGGATCCACACCGTGAACCATACAAGCCTGTTCGATTGTTTCGCCTCTGGAAGCGGGACAACCCAGACAATGCATTCCGATGGAGAGGAAAAGGGGAACAGTTGTTTCGTCAATATCAAGAATATCTCCGATAATTGTATCCTTTGTAATCTGTGCCATGTTTTTTCAATCCTTTCTGTTTTTTTATACACTTATTATAATATCACGAAAAGGATTTTTCAATACCAAAAACAGAAATAATTATCAAATGGTGCTAATAATTTTATCTTATAAA
>CACXGC010000112.1 GCA_902767155.1 uncultured Ruminococcus sp.
AACGATGGTAGCTTTGGCAAAATCGGATACGATGAAACAGGAATTTTCTCAATATAGGTATATTTGTCCATATTTTGAGTAGCAGGTGGGTGTATGAATTCGTCACTTGCAGTGCTTGTGTCTCAGCTTCCTGAACAGGGCGATGCCGCACTTATAATTTCAAACGAAAACAGAAGATATTTCACGGGATTTGTTTCTTCTCTCGGCTATTTGCTCGTAACAAGGAAAGAAGCCTATCTTTTTGTTGATTTCCGATATGCTGAGGCGGCAAAGAAAAAAACTGTGGGCTGTGAAGTGGTTTCCTACACTGATTTTTCCGGAGAATTTGGTTCTGTTCTTCGTCAGGAACAAATACATTCAGTATTTCTTGAGGGTTCTGCTTTCACTTTGAACGAAACAAACCGCATAGATAAAATATTGTCTGAAAATAACGCCGAAAGCATAAAAGATGATACCCTTGACAAGCTGATAGGAAAACAGCGTATAATAAAAACACATGATGAGGTTGAGAAAATTATAAAGGCTCAGAGAATCACCGAAAAAGCACTTATGAAAACTCTTCCTTTGATAAAAGAGGGTACTGCCGAAAAGGATATAGCACTCGAACTTGAATATAAAATGCGCAAACTTGGTGCAGAAGGTGTTTCCTTCGATCTTATCGTTATTTCCGGCAAAAAAACATCTATGCCCCATGGTGTTCCTGGGGAAAACAAAATTCGTCCGGGAGATTTTATTACATTCGATATTGGTGCACTGTATCAGGGTTATCATAGTGATATGACAAGAACTTATGCATACGGTTTTGTTTCCGAAAAGCAGAAAACTGTGTATAATACTGTCTATCATGCTCAGCGTCTTGGACTTGATGCTGTCAGAGCAGGTGTTCCGGCAAAAGATGTAGATTTTGCCGCAAGGGATTTTATATATAAAGCCGGTTTTGAGGGATGTTTCGGACATTCTACCGGTCACGGTGTCGGACTTGAAATACACGAACTTCCGTTTGTATCATCAAAAAGTGAAACTGTACTGCAAAGCGGTATGGTGATAACTGTAGAGCCGGGAATATATCTTGCCGAAGAATTTGGTGTTCGTATAGAAGATACAGTCTGTGTTACAAATGACGGATATGTTAATCTTGCAACTTTGCCGAAAGAACTTTTAATATTGTAATTGACATTGCTGCAGTTATGTTATAAAATTATAATGTTACTTTATATCATGAAGGAGAGTAATTTATGTATATATTTGAAGCCGAAATTAATAACAAGACTGTTAAGCTCTATTCACGCTTTCCGCTGAAAAATGCTGCAACGGCACTGCTCAGAACTTTGAATGAGGTCAGCACAAAAACAAATATTTTCAGCCCGACATTTGCGCTGAATTACGGATGGGCAAGATATTTTCTCAGCAAAAGATCAGAGAAAAACAAGTCTTACTATATTGTGCAGACAGCGGATTACAGAAATGACCCTGTGAATCTTCGTCTTGATGACTGTTCTGATGCGCTCATCGTTCAGAATATGCAGGTCGATACAAATATGAAAGCAAAGATTACAAAACCTGAGCCGACATTGTTCAGCGATACCATTCTTGTACTGAAAGAGGCAATAAATGCATCTGATGTATATCTTAACCGAAGCGAACCGACTGAAAACGGTGATTCGGGCTGGTATTTCGGATTGCTCAACGATGAAAGAGAAGGCAAACACGAGCCGGACGAACTTGTAACAGTTCCTACAAGTGAACTGATGAAGTTCAGAAGTGAGGCTTTGAGAGTGATGCAGATGCCTGTCGGAACACTTGCTGTTTTCCATGAAAATGAAATGACAGCTCTTGTTGACAAGGATGATAAGCCGCTTGAATTTACTACAGCAGATGACAGAAAGCAGTCTATCGCAGCTAAAGCGGCTGCAAAGGCTGCAAACAGCGGCAGTGAAAACAACTCCGACAATTAAGGCTGAATAACATATGTATAAATTGATAAAACAGCAAGGCAAGGCTCGCCGTGGGGAAATTATCACTCCTCACGGTACAGTACAGACACCTGCCTTTATGAATGTGGCTACCTGCGGCGCTATAAAGGGCGCAGTTTCAGCACTTGACCTTAAAGAACTGCGCTGTCAGGTTCAACTTTGCAACACATACCACCTTCATCTTCGTCCGGGAGATGAGAATGTCCGTAAACTTGGCGGACTGCATCGTTTTACACGCTGGGACGGTCCTATTCTCACGGACAGCGGAGGTTTTCAGGTGTTTTCTCTCGCTAAACTCCGCAATATCAAAGAAGAAGGCGTTACTTTTGCCTCGCATATTGATGGACATAAGATTTTTATGGGACCGGAAGAAAGTATGCAGATACAGTCAAATCTCGGTTCTACTATTGCAATGGCTTTCGATGAATGTATAGAAAATCCTGCTGAGTATCAGTATACAAAGCGTTCTTGCGACAGGACTTACCGCTGGCTTGTGCGCTGCCGTGACAAGCTGAAAGAACTTAATTCACTTGAAACAACGGTCAATCGTCAGCAGTGGCTTTTTGGCATAAATCAGGGAGCAACATATGATGATCTGCGCATTGAGCATATGAAACGCATAAGGGAACTTGACCTTGACGGTTATGCTGTCGGTGGACTTGCTGTCGGAGAATCAGCTGAGGAAATGTATCATATACTCGACGTAGTAGAGGAATATATGCCGGAGGATAAGCCTCGTTATCTTATGGGAGTCGGAACACCCGTAAATATTCTTGAGGCAGTTCACAGGGGAATTGATATGTTTGACTGTGTTATGCCTACAAGAAACGCCCGTCATGCTAATATATTCACATGGAGCGGCAGGCGGAATATGAAAAACGAAAAATATACGCTGGACGAAAATCCGCTTGACGAACAGTGTGACTGTCCTGTATGCCGCAATTTCACGAGAGCATATATACGCCATCTCATAAAGAGTGAAGAAATGCTTGCTATGCGTCTTTGCGTCATGCATAACGTATATTTTTATAATACACTTCTCATGCGTATAAGAGAGGAAATTGAAAAAGGTACGTTTGAAGCTTTTTATAAACAATACAGAGAAATTCTTGATAAGCGGATATAGTTGTAAACAGCGTTTTTTGAAAGAAAGGAAAATGGGAAATGAATCAGTTTTTTTTAGATGAGGCACAGGCTGCCGGACAGGATAATCAGTGGGCATCATTTGGCATGATAGGTTTCTGGATACTGATATTTGTGGTTATGTATTTCGTTATAATACGTCCGCAAAGAAAGCAGCAGAAGGAAGAAGAAGAACTTCGTGCAAGCGTTGAAATCGGTGACGATGTTACAACTATAGGCGGCATTGTCGGAAAAATAATTGCTGTGCGTGATGATGACGAAACAGTAGTTATCGAAACAGGCAGCGACAAGACCCGTATCCGTTTCAAAAAATGGGCTATCAGATCTATTGATACACCTGACAAGCAGCCAAAAAAGGACGGTAAGAAAGACGATAAGAAGTCTAAGAAAGTAAATCTCGACAAGGAAGAAGAATAATCTTTTCTGCATGACAGAAACTGCTGCCGAATATAATATGACAAACATTTATATTTGGGGTTGAGCAGATGAATGAAATGAAAAGAAAGGTGTTCTCCGTACTTACAGGGTCAGTTTGCGGCAGTATATCTGTTACTCTGCTGGTTCTGCTGTTTTCGCTGATTATCGTAAAAAGCGGAAGTCTTAATCAGTCACTTGTTTTAATGCTTTGCATAATTGCTGCTGCTTTAGGAATGTTTGCAGGCGGTTTTCTTGCTGCAAAAATTGCGGACAGTATGGGGCTGCTTATCGGTGCATTGTCAGGTGCAGCCGGTTTCCTCATCCTGCTGGCAGTAAACGCTGTTTCCGGAACAGTTCCGGATGCGGTCAGCCTTCTGAGATTTGCAGTTATGCTGATTGCTGGTGCAGCAGGCGGCGTTATCGGTGTCAACGGCGGCAGAAAAAAACAGAGGAAAAGACGCAAAAGATAAATTTTGTAATTTGCAGCAGTCTGTACTACTTGCAATTGCAGTAATTTTATCCTAAAGCGGCAAGAAGACTCCGACCTCTATAGGTCGGGGATGAATTGCCGGTCAGCCGTAAGGCTGACTTATTATTTG
>CACXGC010000113.1 GCA_902767155.1 uncultured Ruminococcus sp.
AACGATGGTAGCTTTGGCAAAATCGGATACGATGAAACAGGAATTTTCTCAATATAGGTATATTTGTCCATATTTTGAGTAGCAGGTATTACCGCTCAGACAGCACTCGCAGTAACGGTTTCATCTTCAAATTCGACAATCGAAGCGCAGATACAGGCACTTTTTGACCCGTCCGATTACAGAATGCTTACATTTGCATCAGGTGTTACAACCTCTCAGGTAATGTCGCTTGCTTCAACGGCATCTTCACAATCTCTCAGCGAAGATGCGTCCTATCTTATCGACAGAGCTGTAAAAATAGTCTGCGGTCAGAAAGTTTTCGAACCCGACAGAGAAAAACAGCCCGAAAGAGTAGGAGACAGGGCTGTGACAGCAACGCAGAATCTTAAACAGCTGAGACTCGGCTATAACAGACAGTCTACCGGTATATGGGCTGTTTCAGGAAAAAAGATGCGTGTTTTCGTTCAGGCAGACAGTAACGATCCTCTGCCGAAACTTGCATTCTATCAGCATTGCGGACAACTTCATGAGAATAAGGAAATACAGCTTAAGGCAGGAATGAATACAATCACCGTTCCTGTACTGTATGGAACAGACTGGTCTGTTTCTCCTGAATTTGGCGGAATGGTCTACATAAACAACCCATATGATGAAACTAAGCAAAGCGCAAATGTCAGAGTGTATTTTGACGACGGCGATAAGGTTCCGGTATTCACAAAGGGTGATGACAGCAAGGCTTACCGCAGACAGCTTGCAGAATATTACAAGCATTTCATGGCAGGCGAAGAAGGCTACCATAACGTTGTGGAACTGGTATCAGATCATATTATCGCCGATATAATGCTCGGCAGAACATACAGTGTACTTGTGGAAGATGGTCTTGACCCGAATACTACACTTGAAAAATGGGATACTTTCTTTGAGTCAATGGAAGAATTTGACGGACTTACCAAGGAAGAAGTCAAGAGTCTTCGCACTATCCTCAAGGTGTGTCAGCCATACGGCGGAGCGTTTGCTTCCCTCGGACTTATAGGAATACAGGACAATGGCTGGCAGGATGCTTTCCTGAAAGGTATTTACGAATGGGGTATAACCCATGAACTCGCTCATATGATGGACTATTTCTGGACATCAGATCAGGGAAAAACTTTTGACAGACAGTTTGTCGAGAATACAAATAATGTCTGGTCGGAATGGGCTACTGTGCTGAATGGTACCCCGTCCAAAAACTGCATACTTAAAAATATGGCTAAAATCGCACCTGATTCCATTACAAGGTCATGGACTAATACAAGCGATGCTACCTACTATGAAAATATGTACTGCTTCTATGACCTCGAATGTTATCATCACGGTTACTGGGGCGAACTTGACGATATGTTCCGTGCAAGCAGCTGCGGCAACAGCGAAGCAGATACTGCTCTGAAATCGGTTACGGATTTTCATGAGAGAATTGCTGCATATTCGTCAAAAATACTCGGAATTGATCTGACTTATTATTTCCAGAAATATCAGTTTATCTCAAGTACTCCGTCTTCTGCATATACAACCGCTATTTCTAAGTTTTCACTCAGCAACAAGCAGCCTAAATTCTGGTATTATGACGATAAGTCGTATTTTGACACTTCATCATCAAATGCCGGCAAAAACGCATCTCTTACTATTGAAAGCATAGTAAACAACGGCACAGCTAATTATATTACTTTTTCCGTTCCACAAAACTGCACTGACTCAAACCTCGGCTTCGAGGTAAAGAGAAACGGTCAGATAGTAGGCTTTACTTATACAGGCGAATACACCGATACAGGAATTGTTTCCGGTACAAATTACACCTACACTGTAACAGCTTACGACAAAGCACTGAACGCCTATGCAAGTGCACAGTCAACTGTTACGGCTGCTTCACAAAAGCCTGCTGCAAGGGTTAACGGCAAAGATTATCAAACTCTTGAAGCTGCAATATATGCTGCTCCAAGCGGCTCAACAGTAACACTTCTCCGCTCACTGGTTATGACAAGCGGTGTGACTCTGAACGGCAAAAATGTAACTATTATCCCTGCTGATAACTCAAAGAGATATTACATCGTAGACAATACACCGCAAAATGTCGATACCTTCCTTTTGTCGGGCGGCGGACTGACATTAAAGACTCAGACAGGCGCATCTGCTGATACGCTCGTTTTCTGCGACACAAACAAAGGTTCGGGACGCAGTATTTTCAGCATACACGCGGGAAGTACACTCACATTTGACAATTCTGTATGTGTTAAGAACTGCAAGAACTCCAGTTTGGGCGCTCTTCTCTATTCTTCAGATTCCCAGTTGAATATCAAAGGCGCTTCATTCAAAAATAATACTGCAAAAGTTGGTCATATGATATGTGTCGATGATAGTTCTACTCTTGATATAAGCGGCTATTCTACATTTGAATACAATGTCTGCACAGACGGCGCTTCTCTCATATATGTTTCCTCTCAGCCGGCAGTGGTCAATATGAAAGAAGTAAAAATGTATCATAACGACTGCGCAACAGCATCAGGAGTCGGTACAGTATTTGCAAACGCCGGAACCGTAAACATCGGCAATGAAACTGTATTTGACGGCAATATGAGCGGCGATCTGTGGTACGCAGGAGGTCTTTATCTCAAAGCAGGCTCAAAGGCAAATATCAGCAACGAAGTACATCTGTCCGACAGCTCTACAGTAGAAGCTGAAAATCTTATTTATCTCAACAACAATGTAACCGGTGAAGTATCTGTCAAGGTTGCAAGAGGTATGGATAAGGTTGGTTTTTCCGTAGCTAAGGGCGCAACGTCGTCCGTTCTTTCAAATGTAAAATATGCTGAGGATAAGTATAGTGTTAAAGCTTCTTCATCGAATGCTGTACTCAAGGATAACTGGGGCAAATATCCCACAGTAGTTACAAAGTATGTGGATTCTTCAACAGGCAAAGAAATCGCTCTGCCGGAGGTAAAATATTACAAGAGCGGCGACAAATACTCTGTATTCGCAAAGGATATAAAGGGCTGTGACATACTCCCCCACCTATAGAGGTGGGGGCTTCTCGCTCAAGTACGGCAACCCGTACAGTATCAACGAGCTATCCCCGTGTG
>CACXGC010000114.1 GCA_902767155.1 uncultured Ruminococcus sp.
AACGATGGTAGCTTTGGCAAAATCGGATACGATGAAACAGGAATTTTCTCAATATAGGTATATTTGTCCATATTTTGAGTAGCAGCACACTGTAATAATGAATAACGGGTGGGAGCCTGACGATGACTGGCACGTGGAAGAACGTGACTGGTATAAGGATCTTATGAGTTATGAAAAAGATTGGCTGATATCGTCTCCGTATTATGATGAACAAACCGGTCTGTATTGTGTAACATTTGCCAAAAAAGTGTACAATGACAAAACAGGCGAATTTATGGGTAATTTCGGAATAGATTTTTATATGGATAAGCTTGTGGATATTCTTGGCAACAGTTACAGTGACAGCCAGTATGCTTTTCTTGTTGATGCAAAGGGAGAAATAATAAATCATCCGTTTGGCAAATATCAGATGTCGGAAAATGGCTCTGCTAACATAATCGGATTGCCATACAATTCAGTTGAATCTGACGGAAAGGATATTCAGATAATCAAGGATTATGATGACAGGTATAAGACTGTAATATCAACAAGAAATGAAGAATCGGGTTTTTCTATTTATGTGGTCAATGATCTGTTTTGGATATACAAAAGTGTTTTTATCATGGGTGCAATTTGTCTTGTTGCGATGATAGTATGTGTTATTCTTGTGTATATCCTTATGACCAATCTTATAAGTCTTCAAAATAAGGCGAATCTTAAACTGAGGGAATCTGCTGATGCCGCAATAGCAGCTGACCGAGCAAAAAGCGGTTTTCTTGCTCAGATGTCACACGAAATAAGAACTCCTATCAATGCCGTTCTTGGAATGAACGAAATGATACTTCACGAGAGCGATGACCCGAGAATAATAGAGTATTCTGCAAATATACAAAGTTCAGGAAAAACTCTGCTTGCACTTATAAACAGTATTCTTGATTTTTCAAAAATCGAGGATAAAAAAATGGAGATCATACCGGTAGAATACAATACAGCGGTAATGATAAATGATCTTGTAACATCTGTTTTCCATAGGGCAGTTGATAAGGGATTGAAATTTACTGTAGATGCAGATGAATCGCTTCCTTGTATGTTAAAGGGAGACGATGTAAGAATAAAGCAGGTCATACTGAATTTACTTACAAATGCTGTTAAATATACCGAGAGAGGATCTGTTAATCTTATTATCAGACAAGAAAAAAGAACCGATGATGAAATAGAAATTTATGTTGAGGTGAAAGATACCGGCATAGGTATCAAAGAGGAAGATATCAGCGGTTTGTTTGAATCTTTCAAACGTCTTGATGAGAAGCGTAACAGGAATATCGAAGGAACCGGACTTAGTATGTCTATTGCTACGAAACTTCTTGAAATGATGGGCAGCAATTTGAATGTTGAAAGTGTTTACGGAGAGGGGTCGAGATTTTTCTTTACTCTTAATCAGATAATTGTGGATAAAACACCGATGGGAAAATATGACCTTCATTCAATTACAAATTTGCTCGGTGACAATAAGGGTATGATACTATATTCACCAAAGGCAAGAATACTTGTTGTTGATGATAATCCTATGAATCAGAGCGTTGCAGAGAACTTTCTCGGGCTATACGGTATCAAAGCGGATAAAGCATTTTCCGGAGCAGAATGTCTTGAGATCATACGCAATAAAACATACGATATCATACTGCTTGACCATATGATGCCAAAAATGGACGGTATAGAAGTTATAAGAGAAATAAAGAAACAAAAATTGATACCTGATTCGACAAAAATGGTAGTCCTGACAGCTAATGCAATTATTGGCGCAAGAGAAATGTATATTTCCGAAGGATTTGATAGTTATCTGACAAAGCCTATAGAGAGCAGAGAACTTGAAAAGCTTTTGAGAAACAGTCTTCCAAAGGAAATAGTACAGCTTGTGCCTGTTGAGTCAAGAAAAAGCTCAAAACCTGTTGCTGAGGATAATGACAGCTTTTCATGGGATGACATTATGGCTATAAGAGAAAAATGTCCGGAATTGAATATGGCTGCCGGAATGGCTAATTGTATGGAATCAAGAGAATTCTGGATTGATACAGTTTCAGGTTTTGTTGAATCTGAGAGATCAGCTGAACTTTGTTCTGCCTTTGAAAAAGGGGATTGGAAACTTTACCGAATTGTTGTTCACAGTATGAAGAGTGCGGCAAAAACAATTGGTGCAGAACTTGTTTCGGAACACGCACGTATTTTGGAATTTTCAGCTTTGGATGGCAATACGGATTATATACGCCAAAGACATGGTGAATTTATTGACGAGTATAAAATGCTGGTCGAAAATATCAGAAAGGTGTTGGAATTATGTGCAAAGTAGCTTTTATTGATTATGACCCTATGGTGCTCAGAATGGCAGCGTTTATGATGAAAAAAAGCGGCAATCAGGCGATTACAGCATCATCTGGTGATGGAGGAATTATCATGATAAAGAATGAGCGGCCGCAGATTGTTTTTATTGATGCTGAAATGCCAGTAAAGAGCGGACTGGAAACATTGGAATCAATAAGAAATGATGCTGAAATATCTTCATTGCCTGTATGCATTATGACCGGAACAATTACAGATGAACTGAGAAAAAAAGCTGAAAGTTTCGGAGTAGTTGGACTGATCGAAAAACCTATTCAGGCATCACAGGTGCTTTTGATTATCAACAGAGTTACAGGTAAGGGGTGAGCTGATGGGATATCATGCAGTGGTAGTAGATGATGACAGATCTAATCTGAAAGCAGCTGAAATGATATTAAATTCACATGGATACAGGGTCAGTTGTTTTTCTTCGGCTAAGGAACTTCTCAAATTT
The DNA here is from genome assembly GCA_902767155.1 of uncultured Ruminococcus sp. Taxonomy (GTDB): domain Bacteria; phylum Bacillota; class Clostridia; order Oscillospirales; family Acutalibacteraceae; genus UBA1213. The sequence goes on from CACXGC010000114.1 coordinate 2,810, forward strand.
GTCCGTTCGGAAATGCCTGATATAATACTTCTTGACCTTCATATGCCGGAAATGGACGGATTTGAAGCATTGCATTATTTGTGTCTTAACTCAAAAAGTTTTGCGATACCAGTAATATTTCTTACCGCAGACGACGACAGCGAAACCGAAACAAGGGCACTTGCAGCAGGTGCGATGGATTTTGTAAAAAAACCGTTCAGCCCCTCAGTTTTGTTGATGAGGGTACAGAATACGATAAACCTGATACGTCTTCAAACTAATCTGAAAAACGAAGTCGATCGCATGACAAAGGAAATAATCAAGGAACATGAGAGGAACGAAAGACTGTCACTTCAGATAGTTCAGACTCTCGCAGGAACCATAGACGCAAAAGACAGGTATACAAGAGGTCATTCGGGACGTGTTGCAGATTATTCACGTGAAATAGCTAAAAGAGCAGGTTATTCCGAAAGAGCGCAGGAAGAAATTTATATGATGGGTCTTTTGCACGATGTCGGAAAAATAGGTATACCGGATACAGTTATAAACAAAACTTCGAGGCTAAGCGATGAAGAATACGATCTTATCAAAACACATCCGGGAGTTGGTTTTGAGATATTGAAAAGTATAACTGAAATGCCGAAACTTTCAATAGGAGCAAGATGGCATCATGAGAGGTATGACGGAAAAGGCTATCCGGACAAGTTAAGCGGAAAGAATATTCCGGAAGAGGCACGTATAATTGCGGTGGCAGATGCTTATGATGCAATGTCATCCCGAAGAAGTTACCACGAGGTTTTTACTCAGCAATATATCTGCGGAGAACTTGAAAAAGGAAAAGGCAGTCAGTTTGATCCGTTTTTTGCTGATATTATGCTTTCAATCATAAAAGAAGATAAAGATTATAATCTTAGAGAAGTAACTGATGAAAAAAAGTTTGATTCTAAGCGAAGTGAAACGGAAGAAAAAAAGCCTGATTCGTATCTTCTTGTAGAGATGTTGGAGAAAAGCGGTATAAATTCTATAATGGGCATGAAATATTGCATGAATGACATTGATTTTTATAGAGAAATGCTCAGTGAATTTATACTTAGTTCAGATGAACGCATTGACAGACTTGAAAGTTTTTTAGATACAGAAGATATTGAAAATTATCGCATAGCTGTCCATTCTCTCAAAAGTGCGTCAAAAAGCATAGGAGTTGACTTATTGTCAGAACTTGCAGCTTTTCTTGAACACGCTGCAAAGCAAAATGATTTTGTCACTATCAAATCGGATCATCCCAAGCTTATCGAAATGTTGAAAAAAAATGTCAGCATAATAAAAAATGTTATAGACACTGTAGGATTATGAAAAGGAGCTTTTAAAATGATCTATGCAGAACATCTTAGAAAAGAATTCCAGAAAATAGTCAAAGAACCGGGCTTAAAAGGCAGCTTTAAGGCGCTTTTTAAGCCAAAAAAAGAAACCGTTGTTGCGGCAGATGATATAAGCTTTCATGTTCCCGAAGGAGAAATACTCGGTTTTATCGGTCCTAATGGTGCGGGAAAATCGACAGTAATAAAAATGCTCACCGGTATTCTTACTCCTACAAGCGGTGAATGCCGAATAAATGGGAAAATACCCCAGAACGACAGGAAAAATTATGTCAAAGAAATAGGAGCAGTGTTTGGTCAGAGAACACAACTTTGGTGGGATTTGCCTTTACAGGAAACATACCTTGTGTTGAAGGAAATATATGAAGTAAATGATGAAAAATTCAAAAAAAGAATGGATTTTCTTAATGAGGTACTTGAACTCGAAAGTTTTATAAAATCGCCGGTAAGAACACTTTCTCTCGGTCAGAGAATGAGGGCGGATATAGCTGCTTCTATGCTGCACAGTCCGAAAGTTTTATTTCTGGACGAACCGACTATAGGACTTGACGTTGTAGTAAAAGATAACATTCGTCAGGCTATCATGAAAATAAACAAGGAAGAGAAAACAACAGTAATTCTTACAACACATGACATAAGTGATATCGAACTTCTTTGTGACAGAATAGTAATGATAGACAAAGGAAAAAATGTTTATGACGGGTCACTTCATGAACTGCGTGAAAACTTTGGTCAAACGAGAGAACTTATTTTTGAAACAGCTAATTCTTCCAATATTACAGAAGAACAGTTCAGAAATGGTCTTGATTTGGGCGGAAACGACCTTGTTATAGAGAGTGACAAGAATAATTTCAAAGTAAAATTCAACAGCAGAAAGCTTCCTGTTGGTGAAATGCTGAGCTATACGCTTTCACTTACAAAAGTCAAGGATATTTCTGTAAAGGATGCTGATATAGAGGAAATTATCCGTAACCTATACAGACATGGGGGGGAATCTGATGAATAAGCTGATGAGACGTTATGTGCCTTTTGCGAAAGCCGGAGTACAGAGCTTGATTATATACAGACTTAACTTTATCGGTTTTGTTGTAGGAGGACTTATTTACTGCTTTGTAATGTTCTATTTATGGAGAGCGGTGTTTGATTCAAACGGGGGAGGAGCATTTTTAGGCTTCTCAATGACAGATATGGTTGTATATTTGTTTTTGTCGAATACTACGAGTCAGCTTATATTCAGCGATGTAAGCAACGATATAGGTCAGGAGATCAGGGACGGAAGTATTGTTATGAGACTTCTGAAACCTGTAAATACAGATCTCAGTTATATGTTTGCAGAACTCGGCGCAATAGTGATGAAACTGGTAGTGCTTCTTATTCCTATGATAGTGGGGCTTGAAATTTACAGATTTTGTACTGCCGGTGTAGTTATGTTCAATATTGTCAATTTTCTGCTGTATCTTTTAAGTGCTGTGCTTGCGTACATAATATCGTTCAGGGTAAATCTTTGCTTCGGATTTATAGCATTTTATGTAAAAAATTTGTGGGGAATAGGGATTTTGAAAAACAGTATAATCGGTTTTTTGTCGGGTTCACTGATACCTCTTGCATTTATGCCTGACGGACTGAGGATATGTCTTGAATATCTGCCATTTGCCTCTATGAGTTACACTCCTGTTATGATATATATGGGAAAATATGGTGTGTACGAAATAATTTTCCGCATAGGACTCCAGATATTGTGGGCAGTTTTGCTGTACGGGCTTTCAAAGCTTATATGGTTTGGCGCAATAAAAAAGCTTTGTGTACAAGGAGGTTGAACAATATGAGACGCATTTGGAAAATTTACAAACTGCTTGCGGCTCAGAATCTTAAAAGGCTCATGGAATACAGAGCAGACTTTCTTACGGGTGCTATAAGTTTCCTTATAGATCAGGCAATAGGGATTGCTTTCATATTTATAATATTCACACAAATACCACAGCTTGCAGGCTTTACGTTTGAACAGATACTGTTTATATATGGTTTTTCTCAGATACCAAAGGGACTGGATCATCTGCTTACAGATAATCTGTGGTGTGTAGGATATTTCATTGTCCGAAAAGGAGATTTTGACAAATATCTCATAAGACCGATAAATCCGTTGTTTCACGTGATAGCGGAAACCTTTCAGGTGGATGCAATAGGCGAACTTGTTGTGGGAATAGTACTTCTTATCTATGCTGCTCCCAATGCAGGTTTGCATATTACAGTATGGACAGTTATTTTGTCAATAATTGCAGTTCCGTTTGCCGCACTGATATATACATCGCTGAAAATAATGACATCAGCTTTTGCTTTTTGGATGAAGAGCAGCGGTTTTATTATACAGATGGTTTACGGAATGAATGAGTTCTCAAAATATCCTGTGACTATATACAGTTTTCCTGTAAGGATATTTGTGACATACATAATACCGTTTGCATTTACAGGCTATTATCCTTCGCTGTACATTCTTACAGAGAGTGATCCATTGTTCAATATAGGCGGTGTTATAGTCGTATCAGTTGTTCTGTTTGCTGTTTCGCTTCTGATATGGAACAAGGGCATATCATCATATGAAAGCGCAGGGGCTTAATATGTGCTTGAACGATATTTATAAATCGTTGGTAAAATAATATAAAGTGAGGTTTATGTGTAATTGAGTTATACTGTATTTAGGGAAGCTCCACCGATTATCAGAGAATTTTTGAATTATATAGGCAATATCAAAGGAAGATCAGACCTTACGGTTGACGAATATTATCGTGATCTGCGTACATTTTTCAGATTTATTATAAAAGACCGTGGACTCATAGATGAAGATATTGATATAGATAAAATTGATATATCATGTGTGGATATAGAGATGATTAAAACTGTCACATTTTCAGAATTGCTTCTTTTTTTGAATTACTGCAAGGATGAGAGAGAGAACAATGCCTCTACACGAGCAAGAAAAACATCAACTCTGAAAGATTTTTTTAATTATCTGACCGTGAAGACTCACAGACTTTCGTACAATCCCGCTGAGGAACTTGAAGCTCCTAAAAAGGGAAAAAAATTACCCAAGTATCTTACGTTAGAGGACAGTCTTAAACTTCTGGAATCAGTTGACGGGGAATTTAAAGAGAGAGATTATTGCATACTGGTTTTCTTTTTGAATTGCGGTTTGAGACTTTCGGAACTTGTTGGTATAAACCTTTCCGATATAAACAGTGAAAATATGCTGACAGTTAGAGGAAAAGGAAACAAAGAGAGAACTTTGTATCTGAATAAAGCTTGCGTAAATGCTCTTAATGAATACCTCAAGGTTAGAAAAATTAACGGTATCGCAGATAAAAATGCTCTGTTTATAAGCAGAAAAAATCGTCGAATTACAAATAAGGGCGTTTATCACATGGTCAATCATTATCTGGAAAAGATTGGTCTTGGAAATCAAGGCTATTCGCCTCATAAACTCAGACATACCGCTGCTACTCTGATGTACCAAAAGGGTGGAGTGGATATACGAACTTTACAGGCTATTTTAGGACATTCAAATCTGGGAACAACTCAGATATATACACATATAGCTGATGAGCAGATTAAGAAAGGACTCGATGCGAATCCGCTTTCAGAAGCATAATACAAATGAGATAAGGCAGTTTGATTTGCAATGTATTCATTATTTTGTGTGTTGTGTATTGGAGATTGTTCCAGCTCTGGGGATGTTGATACGTATTTAGCATTATATTTTGTCATGAAAACATGATTCTCTGCCGTAGCTACGCTTGTTGTGTAATCTCGGCAGAGAATTTTTCTGAATCACAGCGTACTGAGACTAATTCTGCGCCACCGATTTCTCTTGCCATGTAAAGACGGTTTCATGTTCCGCTGAAATAAAATATTATGTTTTTCATATCAATTATCCAAAAATTTTAATATTTCGGCAATATCACCGGACTTTTCGTCGGAATTAACGCCATGATAATCATCGTCATGAGAAATGAGAGTACATTTTGTGGAGTCCTTTAATTTTTCATATAAAGCTTCTGCCTGAGTTTCGTATTTTGCCTGACTATCACCCTTTGAATGAATGATAAGAACAGGGATTTTTATCTCGTCAGCCCAGTATACAGCGGATCTGTTTTTGTATTCATCGGCTTTTTCTTCCGGAGTTCCTCCTATACAATCATGCAAAACCTGTTGCATATCTTCACGTTCATCGTAGCATGATAACAGATCGCTGATACCACCGCCTACAATAATTTTTTTCACTCTTTTGTCCTGTCTTGCTGTCATATAGGTCATCATTCCGCCTCTTGACTCGCCCATAACACAGAAGTCATCCATGTCAACAAAAGAGAAATTTTTTTCGCACAGATCTATAAGCTTGAAAACGTCGTGCAGTTCCTCACCGCCAAACTTATCAACACCCTCTGAACTGTTGCCGCCTCTTATCTCACAGCCAACAACAACACGACCTGTAGCAGCACACATGAATGCAAGCTGATCGGCACTTAAAGAACCGTAGTTCCAGCGACCACCCCTGTTGTAAAGCAGACATTTACATTTCTTTCCAAACTCAATACTATCCGTCGGAATAGAGATATATGCTTTTATGTTATAACCGT
>CACXGC010000115.1 GCA_902767155.1 uncultured Ruminococcus sp.
AACCAGTTCGTTGCAGGATTCATGGGTACACCTCAGATGAACTTCATCAACTCTACAATAGTTCGCTCAGGTGATGATTACGGAATCCAGTTCGGCAGATATACTATTCCGCTGCCTGAATCAAAGAATAAGAAAAACATTCTTTCTCATTTTGTTGGCAAGCCTGTTGTTCTCGGTATCCGTCCTGAGGATATCCATGATGAACCGGAATTCCTTGAGAGATCTGAAGAAAGCATTATCGAAGCAAATGTTGAAATTACAGAGCTTATGGGTAATGAAATCTATCTCCACCTCAATATTGAAAATACTCCTTGCGTTGCTCGTGTTGACCCGTCATCCGTTGCAGAAGCAGGCGAAGATATCGAAATTGCTTTTGACGTTGAGAAGATCCACATCTTCGATAAGGATTCAGAAAGAACAATCACAAACTGATTATCCGAAAATTTTATCCCGCAGTCTCATGGCTGTGGGATTTTTTGCTATACGAAACAAAAAAGCTGCTGCACTCAACAGCACAGCAGCTTGAATAAATCAAACATCACCATCATTGTCTTTATTTTCTCTCTTTTTTGGCTGAGAACCATTATCCGAACGATATGTATAATATTCATAATAGTGATATCTTGAGTATTTCGAGTAGGAACCGGTAGATTTTGAACTATAATTTGAATATATTGCACCGAGAATTTTTACACCAGCCGACTCAAGATTTTTCTTTGCCTGAACCACAATATTCCTGTCCGTATCATTATGCTTGACTACAAAAATTGCTCCGTCCATATATCTTCCGAGCGCAGCAGCATCTGTTACAAGAAATACAGGCGGTGTATCATAAATAACATAGTCAAACTGTTGTTCCAACTCGTCTACAAGAGACTTCATATTTGAACTTGACAAAAGCTCAGACGGATTAGGAGGAATGGCACCTGCAAGAAGAATACTCATTTTTGTTCCACTCACTTTATGCAGAACAGATGAAAGCTCTACCTGACCCTTTAACACATTAGTAAGACCGTATGAATTCTTGTTCGATGCAATATAACGGTGAACTGTAGGTCTTCTAAGATCGCACTCTACCATACACACACTCTTATTATATCCGGAAAGTGTCAAAGCAAGATTTACAGCAATATTTGTCTTTCCCTCATTCGCAAGTGTGGACGTTATCATGATATTCTTGCATTTTTGAGTGGCTCTCAAAAATTCTATATTTGTACAAAGCATCTTATATGCCTCTACATAATTGAACGGAGCATTCGGATCTGCTATACTGCAAAGACTCTTTACAACAGGCTTATCTTTTTTAGATTTAAATTTAAACATTCTTATTAAACTCCTTTGAATCAACACTTGGAATAATACCGAGAAGAGGAATATTCAACGCACTTGCAATATCTTCTTCTGTTTTGAATGTGTTATTAGTAAACTCACGGATAAAAACTACTGCAAGGGTGAGAACAAATCCAACCAACGCACCTATAATAGCGTTTCTCAAGGTATTAGGACTTACTGGTTTGCCGTTGTTATCAATCTGCACATCATCAACTTCGTTTACGGAACTCGCTGATTCTACACAATACTTTATAATATCAGGAGCCTTTTGTACAATACAGCCCACAACTGCCTTAGCATAGGAAGCATCCGTATCTTTCATAGTTATCTTTATAACCTGAGTTGAATTCTGGCTTGACACCGAAATGGAATTTCTGAGCTTTTCATATGTCTGGCTGTTGTGTTTCGGAAACTGCTCTTTCAACTGCTCATCCTTAAGAACAGGTGATAAAACTGCCATAGACCTTATGATTATGGCATAAACATCTGCCAAATTCTGTGCAGCACTGATTTCTGTGCTACTTATTACAGTTGAATCTTGTTTCTTATTATTTACTACCAAAAGTGCACTTGCTGAATATTGCTTCGTTATGAAAAAATTTGAATATGTACCAAATGCAGCACCAAAAATTGCTGTTACAAGGATCAAAGGAATAATATTCTTTTTGAGAATATCAAGTATCACCCTGAGGTCAATTTCGGACTCTTGGACTTTTTCGTTATTCTCCTCCACACAACCATCTCCTTCAATTGTCCACTTAATTTTTTAGAAAAAATTACATTTTTTCACACGATACAATTATATCATCATTACAATACGTTGTCAATGTTGTAATTTTCAATAAACATCAAAAATTGGTCTTTAAATATGTATATTTTGATAATAATTTATCAATCTTTTGATTCAACAAATTTATAA
>CACXGC010000116.1 GCA_902767155.1 uncultured Ruminococcus sp.
TCTCTCATCTGACAGAGGCGTTGCTGATATTCAGGAAATCTACTCTGATGATATTAATTCTACACAAAGCGATTTGAATACAGTTTTACAAGAACTGGAAAGAAAAAGAAGAGAGATGGAAGACGAGGTATCAAATGCTCAGCAATCAGTTGATAGCTGTAGTGGAGAGCTTAATGATGTTTCACATCAATTAAACAATGTTGGTGATGTCCGTTATGCACAGTCGCAGATTAACAATTATTATGCACAAATGAAGGAATATCAACGGAAATGGGAATGTGGATGCTGAGGTGAATCTTGAATGGCAACGATAACTATAAATGGGAGTGGATTTGTTCTTGGCTCAAGTATAGGAATTGCTAATACATTTGCTTTATCAAAAAGTGCGTCAAATGACTTGTTTGTTTCTTTATCTACTTTAAAAAGCAAAACTAATACCCTTAACATAGCAGAAATTTCCGATATCTTAAGTAGAACTGTCGTTCGAGAGCATGATAAAACAAATGCCATTACAGTTATAAACCAAAAGCTCTCTGTATTTCTAAGCGATGTTGCATCAGTAGATGCTATTGTTGCAAAGGAAATTACAAAACATAGAATCGACTTTCTAAAAAAGTATTCCTATTTAAATAGTTCAAGTAGTGATTTGCTTTATGGTTTTGTTGAAAAACTTGATCAGTTTTTTAATTCACTCAAAAAGACGGTTGCCGAGTGGATAAAAAACATTAGTGAATGGTGTATAGAAAAATGGAACGAAATATGTCGCATAATTAAAGAAATGAGTGCAATTCATCCATTTACGATTGACGGCGATGATACGATTTACCGAAACGAAAATGATCAGTATGGTACTCGTCAGCATGGTCCTCTAAATACATATAAGGATAATACGGATAATTATATCACAAATAGACGTACAGAAAGAGAATACATAGAGAGAATTGTCTATGAAAATACCGGAAAGCATTTAACAGACCAACAGATGATAAATTACTTAGATAATAATCTGAATCATAATGGTTGCGGCTATGCAGCAGTTACAAATTGTATTTTTGAATATTATTCAAAACAAGAAAATGGTGAACAACTCTTCATGGAAAAATTTGGTTTTCCAATGAAGGATTTGAATGGCAATTATACTTTTAATTTGCTAATTACATATATCTTTTCCAAATATTCTGATTATAACAATCCCCAAGGATTAAATCAGGACACATTGAAAAAGGTATTGGCATCCTGTATGAATTCCAAAGATTCTTCGAAGAATGTCAATCTGAAAATATCCAATAATCAAAAGATAACTCCACAAAATATAGATGATCACTTAAGAAATGGAGATCAAGTTGTACTTTTGGGATGGAATGTACCTGTTTATGTTTTGGATAGCAATGGAAAAGTTGAAAGAACACAAATATGTGGTGGTCATGGCATGGTAATTACAGGTGTGACAGAAGATGGAAAGTACATTGTATCAACTTGGGGTAAGAAAGCTATAGTAGATCCTGCTGACATCGGAAAAACGAATGTAAAAGGGAAATGCAAAGTATCGTTTACAGTTGTAAAATATTGAGAATGAAAATTTTTAGAGGAATATGATTGATTATAGTATGCATAGGCTTGTTTTAGCGTTTATAAGTTTATTTTTTCTTATAAGTTGTTCCGGTTGTTCATTAAATGAAAATAGTGGCATCAAACAACCGGATAAACAATTAGAAATAGAAGGTAATAATATGATTCTGAATGATATGGATATAAAAAAAGTAAGTGTCGTTGACTTTGAATTTGGAATGTATAAAGATAGTCTTGATATTACTGTTGAAGACAGATATGTTACTGAATTCAAAGATCTTTCGCTTAATCTTTGTGATGATGCGTCTTTAGTTATCAGAGAGCCTTTGTATGTTTTGGTTTTCAAAGACATGAACGACACAGAATTAGACCGATGGATTGTAGATCAAGGTACATCAGTTCAGGATAAAAACGGAAGGAAATATTATAGAGATGGAATGCTTGATGATTTCCTTTTTGAGATTGAAAGTAAATATGGGCTTTCTAAACATTTGTTAGAGAGAAAGCCAGGTAATAATTATTTTAATAACATCTGTCGTGCAGAGAAAGCATGCTTTAGTAAACAAGTAGAAAGCAATTACGATGATCCCATAGATTATTATCTGACTACGAATGAACTATCAGATTTTATAGATAATCGTAACAACATTTCAATTGATGATAAAATTAATCCAGATTATAAAATATCGTATATGATAAATTTTTACAATTCAGATGGCAATTTCTTGTTAACACTACATGTAAGTAGCGAAAACCGTATTTATACATCATTTGGTTACGAATTGTCAGGTGCTTTTATAGACAAGTGGATTGATAACATCAAGGAAAGTGCACTACAACATTAATCAAAATAGTTTGATAAGGGAGGTTGGACTATGGCAACGATTACTTTTAATAGTAGCACATTAGGCTTTACCAAAGGAGTCGGTGGCTATGGCAATATTGCAACCGCCTTCACAAGTGCAAAAACATCCTCATCCAAGATGGTTGATTCTCTTAATTCTTTAAGGAGATCA
>CACXGC010000117.1 GCA_902767155.1 uncultured Ruminococcus sp.
CAATATTGAAAAATGCAGATATAAAGCCACAGGGCATATCTGTAAATTTTCGGATAATTCCTTAAGTTGTTGATAGTGAAATACCAATATCAGGTAGTGATTTTTTTATCATTTGTTTAAGGTTACTAAAAAATATCAGCCAATAATGGGAAAAATCTAATTTTAGACGTTCAATTGTACAATTTTTGATATTGCAATTTAGTAAAAATGGTGATACAATGATTTTGTTAAGAAAGCTGATAGTTCTCTTAACTCTTTCTGATTGCTTTGTTTCCGGATTCTTCTACTATTGCAAACAATCATTAATTTAAAGCAAAAATGAATTTTAGGAGCAGTCAGAAGGAATTTGCGGATTCATTCTGATTGTTTATTTTTACAAAGAAGGGCGTGAATGTCGTGGAAGATACACCGCCACAGACGGAAAAATCGTCTGCCCCTGACGATCAGAAACCTGTTAAAAAGAAAAAGAAACGAACGGCAAAAAGCTATGCATTGTCATTGCTTATAAAAATTGGCGTTACTGCGCTTTTAGTGTGGATTTTGCTCAGCTTTGTTGTGGGAGTTTTTGTCTGTCATGACAATTACGCTTATCCTATGATAAAAGACGGCGATTTGTGTATTACATATCGTTTGGACTCTCTGAGACAAGGGGACGAGATCATATACCGATATAACGGAGTTGTCCGTGTAGGGCGTATTGTCGCACAAGCCGGTGACAGCGTGGATATTTCCGGAGATCGTGTTAATGTAAACGGTTACGCACTGGCGGAAGATACTGTTTACCCTACAACAAAAAATGGAGCAACTGTTTCGTTTCCTTATAAAGTACCCGAAAACTGCGTCTTTGTTCTCAATGACCACCGTGACGACCCTGATGACAGCCGTATTTACGGCGGTATTCCGTTAGAGTCTGTCGAGGGAAAAGTGGTTCTTGTGATGCGAAGGCGAGGTATATAAAGAGTAAGCTCCGAATATAATTGTAGGAGATGCTCAAATTTATTTTTAGGAGGAAAAGGATAATGAAGAAAACAAAGATCTTGGCAACCATTACCTCAGCAGTACTTGTGGCAGCTGTTTTTGCAGCAATGCCGTTATCTGCAAGTGCTGCAACAACTTATACCCCTGTAGCAGGAGGAACAACAAATTTTGACAAGTATCTGGTAATGAACGAAGGCGCAAACGTGCCTAATGTTTCATTCGAGTATACTGTAACATCAGGCACAGCGCAAAATTTTGACGCATCCGGCAAGACTATTCAGGTTTATGCAGGTCCTACACCGGAAAAAATCACTTTCAGTGGTAAAGATATTTCTGATACTACGCCAACAGACAGTAAGTTTGAAGTTGCTTTTAAACAGACCGATGCTGCAATACTCGAAGCAAATGTTGGTTCAACTGATTATGTCAAAAATCTTGATGCCGGTGAGAAGTATGCCAAAAAAACAGCTGCACTTGATTTCAGCGGCGTAAATTTTGACGAACCAGGTATCTATCGTTACATTATCACAGAAACACAAGGTACAGATCAGAGTATCGTTTATGATGCTGATGCTACAAGAGTTCTTGATGTTTATGTAGTAGACAATGCAGGCAATCTTGAAGTTTCCAGCTATGTTCTCCATGCAACAGATTCCACAGTATCAATTGATAGTACTACTTATGGCTCTGACGGTAAAGTTGTTACAGGTGACGACTCTGACCATAAGTCACAGGGCTTTACGAATGAATATACATCATATGACCTGACTTTCAGCAAAACAGTAAGCGGAAATCAAGCATCTAAGGATAAGTATTTCGCATTTACTGTAAATATCGAAAACGCTGTCGCAGGCACAGTATATGATGTTTCATATGCAGATGACAGTAATGACAGTACAACGGACGGCAATGCAGATGCTGCTATCAATGCAAATCCCAACAATGCAACAACTGTTATTACTACAGATGTAAATCAGCCGGCAACTATTACAGTTCCGGCAGGTAAAACAAGTGTAAGTCAGATTTTCTATCTCCAGCATGGTCAGAAGATTGCTGTAAGAGGTCTTGCAAAGGGTACAAAGTATACTGTTTCGGAGAATCCGGAAGATTATATTGCTTCTGCTACAGCAGCAGACGGTGTTGACAAAAATACAGACGATGCAACTACAGCAGGTACAGAAATTACACTGGATGCCAATGCAATGACTGATACTTTTGTAAAGGGAAATGCAGTTGTTGATTTCACAAATACTCGTGAAGGTACAATTCCTACAGGCGTTATTCTTGCTGTTGCTGCACCTGTAGCAGTTGGAGTTATTCTACTTGCTGCTATAATTGTTGTTGCAATAAAGAACAAGAGAAGAGATTCAGAGGAAGAATAAGTTTTGCTGAAATTCTGGAAAAAAATGAATATCTGGTATGAGCGGCTTTTGCTGCTCATATTGGTTTTTATTCTGTTGATAACATCGTGGTGTATATATGACAGTTGGTATGTCTACAGCCACACAATTGATAACGGAATACTGCGCTATAAACCCGGAGCAGTTACAGCAGCCGCAGATGAGCCGCAGATAACAGACGACATGGTTGCATGGCTTACTGTGTACGAAACAGATATTGACTATCCGATTATGCAGTATTCCGATAACATAAAATACCTCAATACAGACCCTTTCGGAAAGTATTCTCTTGGGGGAAGTATTTTTCTTGATAATCGTAACAGTTCAGATTTTTCAGACGATTATTTACTTATATACGGTCATCATATGGAATACGGAAAAATGTTCGGAGCACTGGATAATTTTCTGGACGAAAGTTATATTCGCAGTCATCGAAAAGGTACGTTGATCATCGGAAGAAATGGCGACAAGGAATACAAGTTTACGATTTTCGCCTGTTTGCAGACGAGCGCAAAAGAAAAAGCGGTTTTTGACCCCGGAAAAGATGATATACTTCAATATGTACGCAATAATGCTCTTATTATGACGGAAGAACCGAAAGGGCGTATATTGGGACTTTCAACCTGTACAGGCGTTGACAATGATACAAGAACACTGGTGTTTGCTTTTTTTGACGAGAATGAAGGCTGATACCATGAAAAAACAGAATCAAAACAAGGGGGAGTTTTGTGTGAAGGCTTTAGTGAAAGTTTTTTCTTTTGTTTTTGTATGCATACTCTCCTTTTGTTTTGTCGGACAAGAATATGCAAGAGCAGAGGATTATCAGACTATAGAGGCTGAGATACCTATTGTTTGTATGAAAGTTCAAGAAAGAGAAGGACAGGATTATGATATTATAATAGAACCTGACGATCAGTTTTCGCCTCGTCCGAGAAATGAACATCTTATGCTTACAGAGCATGGAACAGGTAAATTTCAGATAGATGTTTCAGAACCGGGAACATATTCGTACAGGATATATGAAAAACCGGGAGAAGATGAAAGTATTATATACGACAGCAGAGTTTATTATATGACATTGTTTGTGGTTAGTAATCAAATAGGCGGGTTTTCGTGGTCAATAAGTGCAAAAATTTATGGAGAGGACGGAAAACCGTATATTTTTGAATTTCGCAATGAAGGCATTTCACAGAGATCAACGCCGGTTATAGAATTATCTTATCCTTCCGAACCGGAAGAAGATTCATATCCTAAAGAACATTCCAGACCTGAAATTTCTTATGAATCACATCCGGAAAGTTCAGGCAGTACAGACAGAAATCTGTTTGGTACAGGTGATAAGGCTCCGATATTTCTGTTTTCTGTAACAGCGGTATGTTCCGCTGTGGTTTCTGTAATACTTTCAAGTTCACGAAAAAAACACCTCCGAAAATCAGATTAGTCTGAGTTCCGGAGGTATTGTTATTTTGTGTTTGAATATCAGTGCAAACGGTGACGTAAATTTGGCGTGTGTATCTTATACGTTTACTTTGGCACGGATTATTTTCTTAGATGCCGTTTTCTCAAATTCCTTGTCTCTTATCACAAGGTTTACTATCTGCTTGGCAGTTGGGAAAGTACTGTTCACCTGATCTATCTTTTCCTGAATTACGGCTCTGATATCATCACATTCGTAATCGGGGTCAGGGTAAACTTCGGCAGTGATAAGACCATCTTTGTCATAAACTACGATTTCTTTAATCGGTGCAAAATATGCAAACTGGTTTTCTATTTCCTCAGGTGAGACATTTTCGCCGTTGGAGAGAATGATGAGATTTTTCTTTCTTCCCGTGATATACAAATAGCCGTTATCATCCTTGTAGCCAAGATCGCCCGTCATGAGCCAACCGTCTTCGGAAATGGATTTAGCTGTTTCTTCGGGATTCTTGTAATATCCCATCATTACCGACTATACTTCATTGTAGAGTAATCTGCATGGAGGAACATATCCTGCTGTTCCTTGTTGATGATATTCATTGATTCAAGTACGGTAGCAGTAGGTTCTATTATAGTTCTGAGCGGCAGACAATGCATTCTTACACCGCCGCATTTTTTATTCAGAAGTGTTGAACGTCTGCTGACAAAATTACGGATAGTAATATCCTTTTCATTGTTGTTAAATTTGGAAAGAACTGTTCTTATTGCGTGAAGTATAACAACACTTGTAGGGAGATCATGTTCTTCTGCAAATTTGATTATTTTGTCAGTAGATTCAACATCAAGGTCATAGGTAATTGTACCGCCGGCACCGTCTTTTGTGGGAAGTAAGCACCATCTGAGGTCAGGATTATTCTTTTCTCTTCTGAGGGTCATAAGTCTGCCGGGACCGGTAAAGTCAGTAAACATAGGTTCAGGCATAGCAAGTTTAGAGTGCCAGTACTCTTCGTCTTTTTTTGCTTTTTTGCTTCCGGGATATTCCATATCTTTTTTCACAGACTCGATGTAGGAAGTCGGCGCAGCAGGGTACGGGAGGTCGTACATGAGATGGCAGTATATATCCATGACATCTTTTGTAAAGCTTATAACTGAGCCGGAATCTGCACAGGCATGATGAACATTCAGATAATAGCCGTTGATGTCAACATTTGTGTTGCAAATTCATTATATATCAAAATTATGTTAAAAACAATTGTCATAAATGCCAAATACAGGAACATTGTTTAGGGCAAAAAACAAGAGAATACTTCATGGCAAAATTATACTTTAGCTGATGCTGTATCGGCAGTAATTTTCAATTTGGATATATTATCATTTGTTTCATAAGGCGCAAGAACCATATAATTATAAAAAATTGTGGATTCTGTATATTTTTA
>CACXGC010000118.1 GCA_902767155.1 uncultured Ruminococcus sp.
CCATACTTTTCTCACTTTTCGTTAATTTTATCATGTATTTCAAAATGAAAAACATAAGTATGGTTGAGTCTCTCAAATCTATAGAATAAAATGCTGCTTATCACACTGGTAGAAAATACCTGCTAAAGAAATTTGCAAAATTACCGTGATTTCTTTAAACTTTCTCTTGTGCTGTAATAATTGTGTATCATGCGGAAAAACTATTATTACCTATCGACATGAGGAGAGTTTTTATGACGCATATAATATCGTTGGAAAATATTTCAAGAAATTATGTAACAAAGGGAGAAAAAATCTGTGCTCTCAAAAATATAAATCTTACAGTAGATAAAGGCGAATTCGTTGCTATTGTTGGTCAATCGGGTTCGGGAAAATCCACATTGATGAACATTCTCGGCTGTCTTGACGTTCCATCAAAAGGAAAATATTATCTTGATGGTATGGAGCTTACCTCATTCAACGAAAAAAAACTTGCTTTTGTCCGAAGCAGAATTATAGGATTTATTTTTCAGAGCTTTAATCTCATTCCTACTCTCAATGCTGTAGAAAATGTGGAACTTCCGCTATTGTACCGAAAAATACCTAAATCAAAACGTCTTTATGCTGCCGAAAAAGCACTCGATACAGTGGGCCTTTCAGCAAGAAAACAACACCTTCCGAGCGAACTTTCCGGCGGTCAACAGCAGCGTGTTGCAATTGCAAGAGCTATTGCCGCAGAACCTGAAATTCTTTTAGCTGACGAACCTACAGGAAGTTTGGATAAAAAATCCGGCAGTGATGTACTCTCTATTATTCGTGACATGAATAAAAACGGTGTTACAATTATAATGATAACACATGATGAATCTGTTGCTGATATGGCACAAAGAAAGATACGAATTTCCGATGGGGAAATTATTTCTCAGTGCGCTCCGTCCTGCTCGGCATATTAAATAAAAATTAACACTTTATTTACAGCAAGTTTAATAAAAAAATAGCGGCTTTTCTGTAAAAAATAGGTTGACATCTGACCGAAATGTGATATAATAAGCTTAGCAGGAACAAAAAACCTGTATATTCATTTTAGTTCAGGAGGTAATATATTATGGCATCAATCGAATTACATGACGTAGACGTTCAGGCTTTCCTTGCGGAAATTGATACTTGTGAGGGTGACGTATTTCTCGTAACCGACGAAGGCGACCGTCTTAACCTTAAAAGCAAACTCTGCCAGCTTATCGGTCTCACAAAGCTTATCGAAGGCGGCAAAATATCCGATGCACACATCGAGTGCCAGAAGCCCGGAGATGAAACAAAACTCTACCGTTTTAACATTTTTGGCAAGAAGTGATTTATCCGTCATTTGCGCATACCGTTTCACAGCGGTATGCGTTTTTTGGTTATTTGCGTATAGTATCGGAAAGTCTACAAATAATAAATACAGACCGCTCTATGAAACTGCGGTCTGTAAAATAATAATTCTGTCTTCTCCGCTGTCCAAATCAGCGGAGTTTTTTTATGATATCGGTATCTGTTCCGCTTCGAGACTTTTTGGAAACTGTCCCATAGACGGCAAAGTTTTTGCTCTGTATCTTTCCGGATCGCTGAGTATATCTTCTTTGAGAAGTCTTGCGGAAATCACCCTATGACCTTTCTTTTGCTTCATAACAGCAACACCTTGTGTTGTTCGTGAAGTTTTTGTAAGAATGTCACAAGCTCTGAACACTAATGCCCTTCCGGATGTAGAAATCAATACCACATCCGAATCATCGTCAGGTACATAACATACAGCTGCAAGTCTTTCTTTTTCGCAATAAGCACCTGTCAGCTTTTTACGGTTTGTTTTTGTCGCATATGACTCAAGCGGCACTTTTGCAACTTTTCCGCTTTCAAAAACAAAGAAAACAAAGCCGGAATAATCTTTTGTCGGTATCATATATATAGCGTTTTCGCCTTCGTCAAAGCCAAGTTTCGACGGAATATAATCGCCAAGTACGCTTGTTTTGGTATCTGCAAAGTCAGACGCTTTGCTTTTGAATGCCTTTGCCCTGTCCGTGAAAAATATCAGGTCTGTGTTATTTGTCGTCTCAAAATGTTGTGTTATCTCGTCCCCGTCTTTGAGCTTATGTTCTCCGCTCATACGAAGTGAAAGCGGTGTTATTTTCTTGAAGTAGCCTTCCCTGGTAAAGAAAATGTTTACAGCATAATCCGGAACTTCCTCTTTTATTTCGTCATCAGCAATATCTTCTGCATAAATTATCATACTGCGGCGTGGCTGCCCGTATTTTTCAGCTATTTCCGAAAGCTCACGGATTATTATATTCTTAATTTTGGTCTTGCTGTTAAGAATCGCTTCAAGCTCTGAGATTTCTTTTTCAAGCTGAGATATATCCTGTGTTCTTTTCAGAATATATTCCCTGTTAAGTTGTCTGAGTTTTATCTCCGCAACATATTCCGCCTGAACTTCGTCTATATCAAATCCGCTCATCAGATTCGGCACTACCATATTTTCCTCTTCCGTACTACGGATAATATTTATTGCCTTGTCAATGTCAAGCAGTATTTTTTCAAGACCTCGAAGAAGATGAAGTTTCTCCTGTTTTTTATGCAGATCGTAGTAAGTTCTTCGCCTTACACATTCAATGCGGAAAGCTGCCCATTCGCTGAGCAATTCTCTTATGCCCATTACTTTCGGAGTTCCGGCTATCAGAACATTGAAATTGCACGAAAAAGTATCTTCAAGCGGTGTCAGCTTATAAAGCTTAGCCATAAGTTTTTCAGGGTCTGTGCTGCGTTTAAGATCTATTGTTATCTTGAGACCATCTATTCCAGTTTCGTCACGGATATCTGATATTTCCTTAACTTTTCCACTTTTTACAAGTTCTATTACTTTTTCTATTATAGCCTCTGAGGTGGTTGTTTGGGGTATAGAAAGAATGTCTATGCAATTTGAAAATTTATCGTATACATATCGTCCACGCAGACGTATGCTTCCTCTGCCTGTTTCATACACATTTTCCAGTGCTTTTCTGTCATAAATTATCTGCGCACCACCCGTAAAATCAGGTGCAACCAGTGTTGACATTATGTCGAATTCAGGATCACGAAGCAATCCTATTGTTGTCTGACACACTTCCGATAAATTGAAAGAACAGATTGAGCTTGCCATACCTACTGCAATACCTGTATTTGCGTTCACAAGTACAGAAGGAAATGCTGCCGGAAGTAAAGTTGGTTCTTTCATCGTATTATCATAGTTATCAACAAAATCGACAGTATCTTTGTCTATATCCCTGAACAGTTCATTACATATCGGGTCAAGCTTTGCTTCCGTATATCTTGACGCTGCCCACGCCATATCACGGCTGTAAAATTTACCGAAATTTCCTTTAGAGTCAACAAACGGATGTAAAAGTGCCTCATATCCCCGGCTCAGTCTTACCATTGTATCATATATTGCCGCATCACCGTGGGGATTCAGTTTCATTGTCTGTCCAACTATGTTTGCCGATTTCGTTCTCGCCGAACCAAGCAGACCCATCTTGTACATAGTATAAAGCAGTTTTCGGTGTGACGGTTTAAATCCGTCTATCTCAGGTATAGCACGGCTCAGTATAATACTCATCGCATACGGCATAAAATTCCCTTGGAGCGTAGAAATTATATTTTCTTCCACTATTTCGCCCGCACCGGCTATATATCCCTGCATTTTCGGCTCGGCAGCAGCCTTTTTCGATGTTTTTTTTCTTGCCATAAAGTTCCTTCTCCTAATGTCTTTTTCTGTAAATCGACCCGCCCTGATTTTTTAGCTTATGCTCAAATCATGGTATTTTACTGTTGAAAATGTATTACGATACATCAAGGTCATCAATATATTTCGCACCGTTTTCTATAATATAATCACGGCGAACTGCTAAATTATCTCCGAGAAGAATATCAAACATTTCCGATGTCTTTGCAGCATCATCAGGCATTACCTTTATGAGTCTGCGTGTTAAAGGATTCATCGTTGTCAGGCTCATCATCTCCGGCTCATTTTCACCAAGTCCTTTTGAACGCTGTATAGTGAATTTTCGATCGCCTATTTTCTTTATGAACTGTTCTTTTTCCGATTCCGTGTAGGCAAAATATACTTTATCCTTTGCAGTTATTTCATACAGCGGCGACTCTGCTATATACACTTTTCCTTCTTTTATCAAAGTCGGCGCAAGTCTGTATATCATTGTCAACAGTAATGTACGAATGTGAAATCCGTCAACATCCGCATCCGTACAGAATATTATCTTATTCCAGCGCAAAAGTTCCATATCAAATGTAGCTAATTCTTTATTAGCCTTTGATTTGACTTCTACACCACAGCCAAGAACTTTAAGAAGATCTGTTATTATCTCGCTTTTGAATATCTTGTTATAATCGGCTTTAAGACAGTTCAGTATTTTTCCCCTGATAGGCATTATTGCCTGAAAATCAGGATTTCTTGCCTGCTTACACGCTCCGAGCGCAGAATCTCCCTCAACAATAAAAAGTTCTCTCTCAGATTTATCTTTGCTGCGGCAATCGACAAACTTTGCAACACGTCCTGTCATATCCATATTACCGGCAAGCGTCTTTTTTATATTCAGTCTTGTCTTTTCTGCACTCTCACGGCTGCGCTTATTTATAAGAACCTGTGCTGCTATCTTTTCAGCATCAAGCTTATTCTCAATAAAATATACTTCAAGTTGGTGACGAAGATATTCTGTCATTGCATCTTGTATACCCTTATTGTTTATAGCCTTTTTCGTCTGGTTCTCATATGAAGTAACACTGGAAAATGATGATATAACTATAACAAGGCAGTCTTTCACATCATCAATATTTATTTTTGCCTCATTTTTTGTATATTTTCCATTAGCTTTCAGATAATTGTCGATAGAATAGACAAAAGCATTTTTTACCGCTTTTTCAGGTGCGCCGCCGTATTCGAGCCATGATGAATTATGATAGTATTCCGCTGTGCTGACCTTATTTGAAAATGCAAGCGAGATATTTATCTTTGTTTTATACTCCGGCTTATCCTCACGGTCACGAACCATTCGCTCTGTCTGCCAGAATTGTACAGATGAAAGAGCATCTTCTCCAACCAGTTCTCTAACATGATCTTCTATGCCGTTCTGATAAAGAAATTCCTTTTCGTCAAACTTACCCTCAGCATTTTCCGAACGATACAGAAAACGTATTCCGGCATTGACTATTGCCTGTCGCCTGATGGTATCTTCAAAATAGTCATCCGTGATATTTATATCAGTAAAAACGTCTATGTCAGGCTTCCATTTTATTTTTGTACCGGTTTTTTTACCTCTGTACTCTTCACGCAAAAGACCTCCGACATTTTCCCCGTGCTCAAAATGCAGTTTGAACAAAGTCCCATCTCTTTTTATTTCGACATCCATATACTCGGAAGAATACTGTGTAGAACAAAGTCCCAAACCGTTAAGACCAAGCGAAAATTCATAATTTTCCGCTTCGTTATTATTATATTTGCCGCCGGCATAAAGTTCGCAGAATACCAATTCCCAGTTATAACGCTCTTCATTCTTGTTATAATCAACCGGTATACCACGCCCGAAATCTTCTATTTCAATAGAATGGTCTAAAAATTTTGTGATTATTATTTCCTTTCCATATCCTTCTCGCGCCTCATCTATTGAATTGGAAAGTATTTCAAAGGCTGAGTGCTGACAGCCCTCGATACCATCCGAACCGAATATTACTGCCGGACGTTTTCTTACTCTGTCGGCACCCTTCAATGTAACAATACTTTCATTGCCGTAAACTTGTGTTTCCTTTTTACCCGCCAAACTATTCCCTCTTTTCGATATTAATCATCATGGTGTACTGTGATGCCAATATCACTGAATTCTAATTGTCTGATATTTTCAAGACCTTCCGGTGAAGCTGTTCCCACATTTTCACCCTCACGGCTGATAAAATCAAGACCTGTAACATTTGAATCACCGTCAGAAAATGTATTTTTCTTTCTAACAAATTCAAGTCCGGTAACACCATGATCTTCACTGTCTGAAATATCATTGCTTAGTTTTCTGATAAAACCAAAGTCAGGCATTTCAGCTATCGGAACTTCTTTTTTCTTATTGAAGTCAAGACCTGTTACTCTGATTTCTTCACTGTCATTATTATCCTTTTTTTTAATTTTGTCAAGACCTGTGATTTCCATTTTTTGCTCTCCTTTCAAAATAATGTACAATAATTTGTGCAGCATGACTCATTCCTGTAATTCTTTTATTTTGTCTCTCAGATATGCAGCGTGTTCAAATTCCAGAAGTTTGGCAGCTGTTTTCATTTCCTTAGTAAGCTGAGTAATAAGTTTTTCTCTTTCCGCCTTGCTCATTTTTGTTTTATTTCTCATCTTCTCATCAGTTTTTGAAGATATCTCTATTATATCATTAACCCTTTTGGTTATAGTTTTCGGAATGATTCCATGTTCAGCATTATACTCCATTTGTATCTTGCGGCGGCGTTCTGTCTCACTGATAGCTTTTTCCATTGAATCCGTCACCGAATCGGCATACATTATAACTTTTCCTTCGGCATTTCGTGCTGCTCGTCCTATTGTCTGTATCAAAGAGCGATCACTTCTCAGAAATCCTTCTTTATCCGCATCCAAAATGGCGACTAACGAAACTTCCGGAATATCAAGACCTTCACGCAGAAGGTTTATACCGACAAGAACATCAAATTCCCCAAGACGGAGATCTCTGATTATTTCCATTCGCTCAACTGTATCAATATCGTGATGCATATAGCGTACTTTTATTCCCATTGTGATAAAATAATCTGTCAGATCCTCAGCCATCTTTTTTGTAAGTGTTGTTACAAGTACACGCTGTTTTTTCTCCACACAGGTATTTATCTCCGATATCAGGTCGTCAAGCTGTCCTTCAACCGGACGTACACTTATTTCCGGATCAAGCAAACCTGTAGGGCGTATTACCTGCTCGGCAATGACCGCACTGTTTTTCAGTTCTAATTCTCCCGGAGTAGCACTAACAAAAACCGCCTGATTTATATGACTATAGAATTCATCAAAATTCAGGGGACGATTATCAAATGCCGACGGCAGACGAAATCCAAATTCTACGAGATTCTCTTTTCTTCCTCTGTCACCGCCACACATTCCCTTGACCTGCGGAAGCATTACATGAGATTCATCTACAAACAAAAGATAATCTTCCGGAAAATAATCAAGCAGAGTATAAGGAACTGAACCGGGCTTTCTTCCCGAAAGTACACGAGAATAATTTTCTATGCCGCGACAGAAACCTATTTCTGTAAGCATTTCGATATCGTAATTCGTCCTTTCCTGAATACGCTGTGCTTCGATAAGTTTTCCCTTTGACTTGAAAAACTCCACTCTCTCCTGCATTTCTGCCTCGATTTCCTTTACAGCAATATCAATTTTCTCTTTCGGAACAATATAATGTGATGCCGGATAAATTGCCGCATGACGAAGAACTGCTTTTACTTCTCCGTTCAGCGGATTGACCTCGCTTATTCTATCTATCTCATCTCCGAAAAATTCCACACGAATTACAGATTCAGACGAATATGCAGGAAATATTTCCACCACATCGCCACGTACACGGAATTTATTTCGTGAAAAGTCAACGTCATTCCGGTCATATTGCAATTCTACGAGTTTTTTGAGCAATTCATCACGGTTTTTTTCCATTCCGGGGCGAAGTGATATAACCATATTGCGGTAATCAATAGGATTTCCTAAAGTATAAATACATGATACGCTTGCAACTATGATAACATCGCGGCGTTCCGAAAGTGCGAGTGTTGCGGAATGGCGGAGCTTGTCAATTTCGTCATTGATAGAGCTGTCCTTTTCGATATAAGTATCAGTTGTAGGAACATATGCTTCCGGCTGGTAATAGTCATAGTATGAAACAAAGTATTCCACCGCATTATCCGGAAAGAATGCACGAAATTCCTCACAAAGCTGTGCTGCCAGTGTTTTATTATGTGCCAAAACAAGAGTTGGACGGTTTAATTCAGCAATAACATTTGCCATAGTAAAAGTTTTTCCTGAACCTGTCACACCGAGCAATGTCTGTTCCTTGTTGCCTGCATTTATGCTGTCAATTAGCATTTTGATAGCTTTTGGCTGATCTCCTGTAGGCTTATAATCTGATATCAGTTTAAACTTATCCATTTCTATCACCATACTTTGAGCATATTTTCCGGCAAACCGTCTTCTGCCAAAACATTTCGCACAAGGTTGTACCAGCTTTTACAGTAATCAAGAATTATTGCATCACCCGAAATAACATTTTCATGTTTCTTCAATTCGTGGTCAACCTCATTAATAACTACTGTTTCTGTTTGAAACTGCATGTCCTCAAACAGATCTTTTATCATTTGCGCAAGCCTTCCGGAATTCGATACAGGTTTGTCAAGATAAAATATCGCTCTGCCAATTTTCTGACGGCATAATTCCCTGCCGATTGCTTTAAGAGCAATTTCTGTTTTATCTACAATGCGGTATGTCCCACGCAATCCTGCAAGATCACGCACACAACCATCCATACAGTCAAAAACCGGACTGCCTGAATACGCAACTTCAAGAGTAATTATTGTATTAAAACCGTCAATATGTACTGTACAGCCATCACTCAAAGAAGAAAGTTCTCTATTTTTGCGCTGTTCCAGCATTTCTGAACATGATACACTGCGAACAAGTGCGAGACGCTGACGTTCAGACAAAAGATAGTGATCTCCAACAAAAACAGATGCTGATTTTATCGGATAACCGTTATCTATCAGATATTTTATATCATTTGCTGCTTTTTTAAGCATAACAACAGAATTATAAGAAAAATTTTTTTCGTCTTCGGGAACATAACCACGTTTTACTGTCTTCATTTCACGCCCCACCTACAGAATCGTCTGCCATCTCTATAAAAGTCATATTTCACCAAAAAAGCTTTCTATGTGATCTCTGAAAATATCATTCAATGGCATAGTTGAGCCGCTATGTTTTCCATCCGGAACTACTATATATCTCTCATTCTGAAATATTTGCCTTGTAAAATCATGAGTATCTATAAGCTCATCCTGTCCGCCGACTATAGTTGAAACAAGCTGACTGTCAACATCTGCTATTCCGGAAAATAAACGGATATACTCAAGAACTCCGTCATCGTTGCGATAGCCGAGTCTTGGCAAATGCAAAAACGGCATAAGACACGGATTTACAAGAACACACGGACATTCGTTCTTTACACTTATAAGAGCCGCAAAAAATCCACCAAGACTCGTTCCTACAACTGCATTGCAAAAATTATTCGTAAACTGGCTGTTTAGCAGCTGCATAACAGTTTCAGGCGAAGTTCTGTCATAATCTATTTGCAGTGAAATTATATCAAAGTTACACTGCTGCAAAGCTTCATAAGAACTGTTTGCAGCATTTCCATGATATCCATGAATATTGAGTACCTTCAATTGGAACACCTTTCCTTTCTTAAAACCGAGCCTGCCGGAATTTCCGTATCACACGGCAAAATAACTTTCTGCATTGCATGAGGAGCAACTTCTATCTGTTCGCCTTTGTCATTCATCATACGCTCAACTGTTATCTCGAACGGAATTCCGCTGGGTGGAAGAACATCGAGCTTGTCTCCTGCAAAAAAGCGGTTTCTCTGAGTAAGATATGCTGTATTGTCCTTATAATCATCACATACAGCAACCACATCGTAATGTCTGATATATCCGCCGTTATCAGTAACTTGTCCGGGTTCTCCGCCAAAAAAGAAACCTGTGCTGTATTCACGATGACTGACTTTTTCCAGTTCTTCTCTTATCCATGGAGAAAGCGGCTGTTTTCCCTCGTTTTCGTAGTACTCGTTGATAGCATGACGATATGCGTTAGTTATGACCGATACATAGTAAGCAGATTTTGCCCTGCCTTCAATCTTGAGACTATTAACACCGGCATTTACAAGTTCCGGAATATGCTCTATCATGCAAAGGTCACGGGAATTATACAGAAATGTTCCGTTTTCGGCCTCTTCGACTGGAAAATACTGACCTTCTCTGTGTTCCTCGTACAAATGGTACTTCCACCTGCAAGGCTGAGCACAATCACCTCTGTTTGCATCACGTCCCGTCATATAGCTGGAAATAAGACAGCGTCCCGAAAAAGACACACACATAGAACCATGCACAAAAGTTTCTATTTCCAGTTCAGAAGGAACTTTCGCTCTTAATGCAGCTATTTCTTCGAGCGGCAGTTCACGTGCAAGCACAACTCTTGACGCACCCATTTCATAAAGTACTCTTGCGGTCTGATAATTCACAACACCAGCTTGTGTCGATACATGACGCTGCACTTTAGGTGCATATTTTGCTGCAAGACTCATAACTCCGAGGTCAGCAATTATAAAGGCATCAACGCCGCAAGCCTGAACTGTTTCCAAAAATTCCGGCAGCCTTTCAATTTCGTCATTTCTTGGTAGTGTATTACAGGTAACATGTACAGTAACGCCTTTTGAATGTGCAGCTTCAACAGCTTTTTTCAAATCATCCGGCGAAAAGTTTTTTGATGCGGTTCTCATCCCGAATTCAGTACCGGCAAGATAAATAGCATCTGCGCCAAATTTCAAAGCACTGTCAAAACATTCAGGATCACCGGCAGGAGCAAGCAATTCAATCTTTCTCATTATATTCACACACATAGTGGAAACATGAAAGACATTTCCACAAAGTCCCCTTTCCTGAAAAATACTGATATTATTGGAAACATATTTTTCCACAAAAAATACATCCCCACCCATTCTATATTATAACATTTTGCTCTGTCTCGAAAATTCTATAAAAGAACAATAAATCTTTGATATGCTAAATATTGATATGCTAAATATTGTACAATTCCAATATATTGTATGCAATAAAAAAACCGGAACAAATAAAACTCTGTTCCGGCAAAATAATTTATTTTGATTTGGTGGCAACAACCGCCCTCGATTTCTTGGGATACATTGAAAATGCAATATTAGTACTGTGGTCAGCGATTCTTTCAAGGTTTGTCAAAAGTTCCATAAACAGTGTTCCTACAGTTGCGTTACAAGTTCCTTCACTCAGTCTTTCGATATGATTTTCCTTATACTCTGCCGTCTTATCATCAATTTCCTGTTCAGTATTGCTGACGATATCAACCATTTTTGAGTCAATATGACTTGCTTTGAACATAGTTAATGAATCATCAATGATTTTATTGACAAGCTCTTCCATTTTTTTAGTTTCCTCAACAGCATTCTCGCTGAGAGTTTCTTCTTTTCTTATAAGGTTCTGTGCAAGTTCGCATATATTCTCAGCATGGTCGCCTATACGCTCCATATCGCTGACAACATGGTAGTAAGAACCTACTTTCAAACGGTCACTGTCCTCAAGATTAAGACCGTTAAGCTTTACAAGATAGTTTGTTATCGCCATGTTGAGATAGTCTATCACTTCCTCATTAGCTTCAACTTCCGCAATAAGCTTTTCATCCTGTTCAAAAAATGCCTGCATGGATTTCATAAAATTCTTTTTTGCAAGCTTGCCCATTCTCTCGATCTCTTTTGTTATCTGAGATACGGCAAACGGCGGAGTTTTAAGCATACGCTCGTCTACATACTTGAGACGGCTTGCTTCCATTTCTGCTTCTTCATCACCTGGAATTATTATGCAGGCAAGCTTTATTATAGCTCCCTCCAATGGAAGAAGTATAAGCGTTGCAACGATACTTGAGACTATATGAACAAGTGATATCCGGAAAGGAACGCTTTCTGTTAGTGATTCTATATAGCTGTTGAACGGTGTCAGAATTGACAGCAGTGTAAATATAAGTGTGCCGAATGTCGTAAACAGTACATATGATACTGCGGTACGTTTTGCCGCTTTTGTAGCGCCTATGGATGAAATGACCGATGTAACACAAGCACCTATATGTATTCCGTACACCATATAAACCGCATTAGGCAATGCAAGAGCACTCGCAGCACCTAACGCCTGCAATACACCTACTGCCGCAGATGAACTTTGAATAAAAGCCGCAAATGCCACACCGAAAATTATACCCACAAAAGGATCTCCGACAGAGGTTATTATTTTTGCAAATCCCTCAGAAGACGCAAGCGGTTTAAGATTGTCACTCATAGTAGTCATGCCAAAGAAAAGAGTTCCGAATCCGGCAATAATCTGACCTACGTACTTTGTATTGTTCTTCTTGCTCAGCACCACCATAAATGCACCGATAAATATTGCAAGCGGCGCATAGTCAGATATCTGAATAGACAGCAACACACTTGTAACAGTCGTTCCTATTGTAGCACCCATTATTACGCCCATAGCCTGACTCAATGTCATTATAGACGCATTTACAAAACCTACACACATAACTGATACCGCAGTAGAACTTTGTATTATCGCGGTCACAACAACACCGACAATTGCTCCGAGAAAACGGTTTGTTGTAAGTTTTTCAAGCAGGTTTCTCAGATTTGCACCTGCCGCCAGTTCAAGTCCCTCACCCATGAGTCTCATACCGTAAAGAAACAGCCCGAGTCCGCCAAGTGCAAGGATTATCTGCATAATAATTTCTCGATCGAAGGTCATACCAAAGTCCTCCATATTTTTACATTTTCTTTAATTTGTCTATCCCTAATATATTACATCATCCGCCACTTAATATTCTTAAAAAGAATTATTTTTATTTCTATCTTTGATACAAAAACGATTCAATATATTTGTAACTTTTGGTCAGGTTTTTGCATCAGATTTTAGTGCAGTTTCCATAAATTTACCCTGTGAAAAATATGATTCACAGGGTAATCTTAACTTATTTCACTGCTTTGACAGTAAATGTTTTTGCAACTTTTGTACCGGCAGAATCCTTTACAACTACTTTGAGATCATAGTCTGTAGCACTTCCGGGACGCAGTGCTGCTGATTTTGTAGTATATGCCGTACCTATAACCACCCAATCGGAATTTTTGCTCTTTTTATAATAAAATGCATATTTATACGGGGATGTTCCTCCTTCGGCAGCACCTTTGAGTACAACTTTTTCTCCAACAGTCACAACACTTGTACTGATAGTGGAATTATTGATCAATTCTTTGACAGCCTTGACTGTGAAAGTTTTCGTCGAAGTATTATTGTTGCTGTCTTTTACAACAACTTTTACATCATATGTTGTTGCTGTTCCGGGCTTGAAAGCTGCACTTTTTGTTGTGTATGCCGGCTGCATTTCATTCCATTCTGTCTTGCTGCTCTTTTTGTAATAGAAAGCATACTTATAAGAGCCGCTGCCTCCCGATGCTGAACCTTTCAGAACAACTTTTTCACCGACATTTACTTCTTTCGTACTTATTGTAGATGTATTTTTTAGTTCTTTTGCAAGAACATCAACAACAAATGTTTTTTCGCTCTTGCTTCCTGCTGAATCAGTAACCGTTACTTTAACGTCATACTTGACAGCCGCACTGGGCTTAAAAGAAGCCCAATCATCTGTATCTGTGCTTATGGTTTGCCATGTTGAACTTGTACTCTTCTTGTATTGGTAAGTGTACGAGTACGGAACTTTTCCACCTTCTGCATAACCTTCTATTTCAACAGGCGAACCGGCATAAACTGACTCTGCTGAAATTTCGGAAAGATTTTCAAGCGGCGGCTGTTGATTTTGTATTTCCGGAAGTTCTTTTATAAACTTCTTTGTTCCTACATTGTTTACATCGTCGGACAAAATAGCATAGAGCTTTCTTCCGTTGATTCTAAGTCCGTAGAAAGACTTGCCGGAAGTATCTGTATTGCTTGCAATTTTGGTTACAGCCTTTGTAACAGGGTCAAGAGAATAAATTGCAGTCTGGGTATTATAATAAAGAAGTCCGTCATATTCCTCAAGTCCTGTAAAAGCTTCTTCGTAGTAGTAACCGTTTCCTACGTACCATTTTTCTTTGATATCCAAAACCGTAACGGCAGTGTCTTTTACATAGTTGTACTTGACTATTCTCGCATTATCACAATCTACAGCATATACAGCTGTTTCTCCGTCAACCTTGCAGAATTTCGAGCTATATGAATGGAACTTATAGTTATCATACGTTGAAGCAGAGGGATAAACTGTTTCGTAAGACGGAGTACCTGTATAGCGTTCCATAATATATGCTTTTCTTGCGCTGTCACTGAGAAGGAAATTATCATGCTGTATAAGCGTCTGACTGTAACCTGTCGGGTCATCCCATGTAACATCGACGTTATAGTATTTGCCGTTCAGACATACTTTCAGCCATTCATGGTTGATTGCTTCACAGTCAATTATTTCGCTTTTTATTCCGACCTGTCCGAGAAGATATGCATATACACGTGAATAGTTCTCACAAAGTCCGTATTTATTGACCATCATTGTATAAGAAGATGTGTTATTTAATTGGTATGTTGCATCAAGAGCCAGTTCGTCATGCAGTAATACAGCCTTTGAAAAGTCATCATCATATCTTGAAAGTTTGTCGTTTATCTGATTCAGATAATGATCTGCTTCCTCGTAAAACTCTTCGAGCATTGCGTCAGACTCATCTTTTTCGATGTCATACTTAGGAAACAGCGAATAAATGTACTTTGTTCCCTGATTGGAATAGTAGTTGTATGACATTCCATTTTTGACATAGAAAAGTTCCGGATATTTGGCGAGTACTGTATAGTAGATATCTGCCGAGTTGAGCGGAATATTGTACTGGCTTACATCAATTTCTGACTCATGCGCCAAAAGAGCCTCACCTATCACCTCTATTACTTCGTCATAACCCTCGTATGAACCTTCACCATAGCTGATGTACGACGGGTCTGACTGTACTGCTGCTGAAGCACTAAACGGCATTGAGCCGGCAATTGTCAGCATACCCATAAATAATGCCAATCCGACTGTAAAACCTTTTCGTAACTTTTTGCCCACGTTAAACCCTCCTTAGTTATTTTGTTGCCAAAGTATTGCTATTTAATACTGGCGAGGACCGTCCTGACCGTTCAGATTGAATATATCTACCGGAACGCCAAGAAGTGTCATTATGTCAATGTATCCGTCGAATACCTCCTCTCTTGAAAATCCGCCCAATTCAAGTTCTTCATCACTCAGGCGATTTAGTCTCTGATAAAAATCAGTTGACAGAAGAATATACTTATCAGAATATTCGAGACAGTCAAACAACATATCTTCTGCTTCACTGATTTTTCCTTCTCTTATCATACGGCACAAAACAAGATGCAATTGGTCTATGGAAGTGAGTTCTTCTTCATTCTGTACATCTCCGGAAATTTCGTATATAACTTCCGATTCTTTTTTGAAAACAACTTTTGCAACAAATTTTGCAACCATCTCTATTTGTCTCATTATCCAATCATCCTGAAAACCCATATCATCACCCCTTAGACGCCAGAACAGCTGTAGAAAACGCCGACTGTATATTAAATCCTCCGGTATAACAGTCTATGTCTATAACTTCACCTGCAAAGTATAATCCCTTTACAAGCTTTGACTGCATTGTTTTCGGATCAATCTCTTTTACAGAAACACCACCCGATGTTACTATAGCCTCTTCCAGAGGACGAAAATCTGTTACTGTCCTTGTCAGACATTTCATAAGTCCGAGTATTTTTTTTCTTTCCGCCTTGTTTATTTCACTGCATCGCTTTTCCGGCGAAATTCCGGAAAGTTTTACAAAATCCTCAATCAACGCTGTCGGAAGCAAAGTTTTAAGCATAACATAGTACGTTCCCGCATTGGCAAGAGATAACTCCCTTACAAGCCGATGGTCGAGAACTTCCTCAGAAAGAGCCGGTTTCAAATCAATTTTTACAATATAACGACCACGCTCCATATTCTTCATATGAGCAGAGGCACTTCTGATAATTGCTCCCGAAAGTCCGTAACGCTTAAGTTCTAATTCTCCGAAATCAGTATACACACACTTGTTTTTTATTGTGTCCGTCACCTGTATTGCAACATTTTTCAGCAAAAGGCCGTCCGCATCATAACCGAAATGTTCCTCAGTTTCCAACGGTACAAGAGACGGACGCAAAGGTATTATTGTATGTCCTAAACTTTCCGCAAAACGATAGCCATCACCGTCCGAACCTGTCAAGGGATAGGACTTGCCACCTGTCGCAACTATAATTTTATCACATAAAACCATCTCACCAGTTGTAAATGTTACTCCCTTAACAGTACCATTTTCAGCAACTATACTACTGACAGTTTCATTAATAACCTTGCAGCCGGATTTTTTTACCATACGGTATAAAGTATCAACTATATCCGCTGCTTTGTCTGAAACAGGAAAAACTCTGCCGCCACGCTCGGTTTTCAGCGGACAACCATTCTTTTCAAAAAAATATATAGTATCTGCCGGTGAAAAAGCACTCAACGCACTATAAAGGAATTTGCCATTTGTAGGTGTATTTGCGATTACTGTCTTTACATCACAATTGTTCGTGACATTGCATCTTCCTTTGCCGGAGATATAAAGTTTTCGTCCAACTTTGGAATTTTTTTCTATTATGTATGTATCATCGCCGTTTTGTGCTGAAAAAATTCCTGCCATCAGTCCGGCTGCACCGCCGCCGATTATCAAAGTTTTCCTTGAACTCAAGTATTTTCCCCCTCGCTTTTGCTGCGGTAAACGTCATATTCTTCCCATATATGTTCCAATGAACCGAACGTTTTCTCGACTTCATCATCAAGTTCGACAACAGTAGCAACTATAAGTGCATTTATCATGCTCAGTGGTGCTACGAGTGAATCAACTACAGATGCCATATCACTTTTGGCGATAAGAATATGATCTGAAAGTGAACAAAGCGGACTTGTCATACTATCCGTCAAAGCAATTACTGTAGCTCCCCGACGATGTGCAAAGGTCATTGCCTTTACAGCTGCATTTGAATATCTTGGAAAGCTTATTCCGATTATAACATCGCCTTTATCAATACGAAAAAGCTTTTCATATATCTCTGTTTCACCGTAATTGCTGATAATCTTAACATTTTCAAAAATCAACGAATAATAGTACCCTAAAAACGATGCAAGTGCTGCACTGCTTCTTACTGCGAAAATATAAATTGTATTAGCTTTTGAAATAGCTTTTACAGCGGCGTTGAAATCACCACGTGAAGTTTCTTCAATTGTGCGGCGTATTTTTTCTATATCCTGATTCAGAACATTTGTCAGAACGTCAGCACCTTCCATACGGCTTTTTGTAACCTGTATACGCTGTACTGATGTCAGTTTATCCCGTATCATTTCCTGCATAGCCTTCTGCATTTTCGGATAACCGTCATAACCAAGCTCAGATGCAAATCTTACAACGGTAGACTCGCTGACACCAACAGTAGCTCCAAGTTTCAAAGCGGTCATAAAAGCCGCCTTATCATAATGCTCAGTTATAAAATTCGCAATAAGTTTCTGTCCCTTTGAAAAATGGGGCATATTGTCATTTATCCTTGTTAATAAATTCATGTCCAACCTTCTCTGTAAAAAATCAGAAATCAAGTGATGACATCAGAATAGAAAACACGCTAAGTACCATAATAGCACAAAGGATTATTGCTGTTATTCTGATTATAAGCTTTTTTTTCTTCATAAAACCATTCCTTTCCCAAAAATACACCCACTATAATCTTATAACAATCATGCAAAAAAAGCAAGTGAAAGGCAAAAATATTTTATTTCCAAACCAACATAAAATGTTATGAAAAATAAAAAATTGACTTGAAGTGGAGTAGAAAAAATGGTATACTGAAATGTATGCTGTAATGCCGAAATGCAAATAATAAGCATGGAGGGATTATTATGAGCATAAAAAAAGAGGATAATACCGTACAGGATCCGTCTGTTGATACAGATATTTCCGAATATATAAGAGAAGATGAAATAGATCGGGCAGAAAAGCTTAATGAAATAATCACAGAGAGTGGTTCTGTCATATCTTCCTGCGGAAAATATACGGTACAATGCCTTACGATTATAGGACAAATTGAGGGACATTATATTTTGTCTGCTCAGAACAAAACAACAAAATATGAGCATATTATTCCGCAATTGGTGGCAGCAGAGCAAAATGACAATATCGACGGACTCCTTATTCTTCTGAATACAGTAGGCGGAGATGTTGAAGCAGGACTTGCAATTGCCGAACTTGTTGCAGGAATGACTAAACCTGTTGTTTCACTTGTTTTAGGCGGCGGACATTCAATAGGTGTTCCAATCGCAGTAGCAGCAAAAAAGTCATTTATAGCAAGGTCTGCTACAATGACAATACATCCTGTGCGTATGAACGGCCTGATGTTGGGAGTGCCTCAGGCATTTGAATATTTTCAGCGTATGCAGCAGAGAATAACAGGATTTGTGACAGATCATTCGTCAATTTCTCCGGAAAGATATAATGAGCTTGCACTTAATACAGATGAGCTTGTAATGGATATTGGTTCAATACTTGACGGTACTGATGCAGTTGAAGAGGGCCTGATAGACAGTATAGGTTCATTGAGCGATGCTGTTTCAACATTGTATACTATGATAGGTAAGGCAAAAGCAAAACAAAAGAAGAAGATGGCAAGAAAAACAAAATGACGGAAAGATCATAAATTTCCGTGCGGCAGAATAGAATTTAATATTCTGCCGTAAAGAAACAGGAGGGTACATAATGACAGTATGGGATGCGATTATTCAGGGAATTGTTCAGGGGCTTACGGAATTTCTTCCGGTATCAAGCAGCGGTCATTTGACTATAGCACAGCATATGATATCAAACAACGGTGCATCTTCGGACGATAATCTGTTTTTTTCGGTAATGCTCCACATAGGTACGCTTGCAGCTGTAGTTGGAGTTTATATCAAAACTATCGCTGAACTTTTGGGAGAGTTCGGTCTTATGGTCAAGGACATCGTCACAGGTAAATTCAAGTGGAAAGAAATGAATCCTAAGAGAAACATGGTAATGATGATTATAATAGGATTGCTGCCATTGTTTCTGTTATTTATCCCTATACCGGGAACTGACATGAAAATAAAAGATCTTGCGGATATGTTTTCAAAAAGCGGATTTTTTATTGTTGTAGGAATTTCACTTATGATAACAAGCTGTCTTTTGTTTTTGGGTGACAGGAAAAACAAAAAGACCATACTCGAATATGAGGGAAAGGATATTGATACCGCAAAAAAGGGAGCAGGACGCAGAAAATATAATGTAAAAGATGCTCTTACGGTAGGTATAACACAGTGTTTTGCGGCATTATTCCCCGGAATATCACGTTCAGGTTCAACACTTGTTGCAAGTGAAATGAGAGGAATCAATAAACAGTCCGCACTTGATTATTCTTTCATCCTCGGAACACCTGCAATAGTAGCTGCTGCAATTCTTGAGGGAAAAGACGCACTGTTTCCGGATGACGGAAAAGCGGTAACGATAGAATATCTTCCTGTCATAGTAGGAATGATAGTAGCGGCAGTAGTAGGCTTTTTTGCTATCAAGCTTTTCAAGTGGCTGCTCAAAACAGACAGAATGTATATCTTTATCGCTTACACAGCTATAGTTGGCGTGATTGTAACGGTTATCAGCATTATAGAACTTAAAACCGGAACGAATATATTTACAAAAGAAGCACTTGAGTTTGCTTTCAGTAAGTAAGTTAAAACCGAGTTTGTGATTTTGAGTAAAAAATAATTTTGGTACAGGAGTTTCGTGATTGTAATGTTGCCGTAAATTTAGGGCAAAGCAGACAGTCCGGAACTCTGTTAGCATTGTTAAAGAAAGAGGTGTGAAAATGCCTTCTGAAAGTGCAAAGAGAAAATCCGGAAAAACATCAGGCAGAACATCTGCTAAAAAAAAATCCGGCGTAGGCGGCAATAAAACAAAATCCGGTACAAAAACAAAGACCGCAAGGAAAAAAACACACTCAGAGCCGGCTGCAATGAGCCGAAAGGAAGAATGGGAATATCAAAGAAAGCGATTTATAATAGCGATCGTTCAGTTTCTTCTTTCAATTCTTTCGGTGTTCATATATTTCATGCCTGGCGAAAATTTATGGAATGCTATGCATTTGATATACAGAGGATTATTTGGTCTTTTTGGTTTCATGGTTCCTGTCATTCTCATATATTGTGGGATTCAGAATGTCAAAGACCGTCCTGTATACAGGTTCAAACTGAAAACACTTTTTATTTCCCTGCTTGTCATTTTATTGGCATCAGGCATTTTCTGTTTTCAGTCGGTCGGCGCAAAACTGAGCGGATATTTTTCGGAATTGCAGAATACTTTCCGTTATTCAACAGAAAATGTAGGCATGGGTATTATCGGTGCTTTGGCCGGCATACCTTTTACAAAGCTATTAGGCGGAGTAGGCGGAGGAATAGTATCTCTTATTCTTTTCCTCATAATTCTTGCAATAACACTTGATGCGCTTATCATTGATTTCTTTGAATTTCTGAAAAAACCTGCTGTCAGGGTAGAAGAACATTTTTCGGATCGCCGAAAAATACGTCAGGAAGTCAAGAAAAGAGAAAAAATAATACAGGATGAGAACAGGAAAATAGAGAGAGGGGAATATGTTCGTCAGCAGGTCGATAAGAAGATGAAGAAAAAACGTCGTCCGACAAGTGATGACCTGATGAAAATAAAGAATAAGCCGTTTTACCAGCCTACAAATATTGATGAGGATGTTTTGGAAGAAGAGGAACAAACGGTTGAAAAACCTCAGAAAAATAAAAAAACACGCAAGCAGAAAAAGCCAGAACCACAGGTTGAAGAGTTCAAAGAATCTGATTATTTTGCTGAAAATATGCCGCCGGATACAGATACAGTACCTGTTTTTGAAAAAGAACCGGAGACAGATGTAATGCCTGTTTTTGAGGAAGAACCCGAGATAGACGATGATGTTCCTGAGGTTTATGAAGAACCTGTTGCTGTGAAGAAAAAGAATAAAAACAGTAAAGAACCTATTCCGGATTTTGAAGTAGATTATGACAATAGTATAATCAAGGGGCAGTACATAAAACCGCCATTTAATCTTCTTGAGCCTCAGCCAAAAGAAGAAGAGGGTAATATTTCTCAAGAACTTAACCAGCGTGGTACAATGCTTGTAGATACTCTGAAAAGTTTTGGTGTACAGACAACTATTGTAAATATCTGTCGAGGACCGTCTGTAACGAGGTATGAATTACAGCCGGCATCCGGCGTAAAAATAAGCAAGATAACAAATCTTGCAGACGATATTGCAATGAATCTTGCGGCAATGGGTGTAAGAATAGAAGCACCTATACCCGGGAAATCTGCGGTAGGTATAGAAGTACCTAACAAGACAGTTTCAATTGTGAAAATGCGTAATCTTGTTGAGTCGAGAGATTTTCAGAATGCAAAAAGTAATCTGACAGTTGCACTCGGAAAAGATATAACCGGACGAATAACATTGGCAGACCTTAGTAGAATGCCGCATTTGCTGATTGCCGGTTCTACAGGTTCGGGTAAATCCGTATGCATAAATTCAATGCTTGTTAGTTTGTTGTACAAATCCAGTCCGGACGATGTGAAGCTGCTTCTGATAGACCCGAAAGTTGTAGAACTGGGAGTTTACAACGGAATACCACATTTACTTGTTCCGGTTGTAACAGACCCACGCAAGGCAGCCAGTGCACTGAACTGGGCAGTAAATGAAATGCTGAACCGATATAAAACTTTCGCAGAGTACAATGTCAGAGATATACACAGCTATAACAGATTTGTAGACAAGCAGAATGCTAAGGTTGGCGACAGTTTCTTTGACAGTCATACAGATGATAATGACCGTTCATTTGAAGAAGACGAAATGCTTGCGCAGGCTCAGGCAGAAGTAAACAGCAGGAACGAAAAAGTAAGTACAGATGAGCCGAAAATGCTCAAGAAAATGTGTCAGATAGTGATTGTTATAGACGAGTTGGCTGACCTTATGATGGCAGCATCAAAAGAGGTAGAAGAATCTATTTGTCGTCTTGCACAAATGGCTCGTGCAGCAGGAATGCATCTTGTTATAGCAACACAGAGACCGTCTGTTGACGTTATTACCGGACTTATAAAAGCAAATGTGCCAAGCAGAATTGCATTTGCAGTAAAATCCGTAGTGGATTCGAGAACAATACTCGATATAGGCGGTGCAGAAAAGCTTCTTGGACGTGGAGATATGCTGTTTTCTCCAATAGGAACGACAAAGCCGATACGTGTTCAGGGTTGTTTTGTTGATGATCCGGAAATCGAAAATATAATTGAGTTCATCAAGAAAAACAAAGTAGTCGAATACGATGAGCAAGTTATTGAAGAAATCGAGAGAAATTCTATTGCGGATAATAGTGCTGCGAGTGGTGAAAATTCCGACGGCGATATGGATCCTATGATGGAAGAGGCGATAAAGTGTGTTGTAGAAGCTGGTCAGGCATCTACTTCAATGCTTCAGCGCCGTTTCAGACTTGGATATGCGAGAGCCGGACGCCTGATTGACGAAATGGAACAGTTGGGGATTGTCGGACCTCACGAAGGTGCAAAGCCGCGTAAGGTACTTATGACATATCAGCAGTGGTTGGAAAGAAGTGTGAGTCAGTAATGAAACTCTCACAAGATTTTTATGCTGTTTGAAATTATGGATAGAATCCGGTTTGCCGGTTTTCTATATATAAAGAAACATTGGAGGGTTAAAATTGAAAAAAGAAGGACAAATTAGAGTTGATTCGGAAAATTTGTTTCCGATCATCAAAAAGTGGCTGTACTCTGACAAGGACATATTTCTTAGAGAAATAGTTGCCAATGGCTGTGATGCTATCAAGAAGTATTCAAGTCTCTGCACAATTGGAGAAGTAGATGATAGTGAGTTTCGTCCGAGAATTGATGTTATTCTTGATAAAGACGCCAAAACGCTCACTGTAAAGGATAATGGTCTTGGCATGACAGAAGAAGAAGTCGAAAAGTATATAACACAGGTAGCTTTTTCCGGTGCTCAGGAATTTATCGAGAAATACAGTGACAAAACTGATGCCGAAGGTGGAATTATAGGTCATTTCGGACTTGGATTCTATTCCTCGTATATGGTATCTGATACTGTAGAGATAAACACACTTTCATACCAGAAAGATGCTCAAGCGGTTCATTGGTCGAGTGATGGCAGCAGAACGTATGAAATTACCGACTGTGAAAAGACTGACAGAGGAACAGAAATAGTAATGCATTTTTCAGAGGATGGAATGGAATTCTGTGACAGTCTGAAACTTCGTTCAACACTCAAAAAGTATTGTCATTTCATGCCTTATGAGATATTTTTCAGCTGTGTTCAGGAAAAAGGTCAGGAAGGTGACGAAGATAAGCCGGAAGAAAAGCCCGTTAACATCACGAATCCGCTTTGGCTGAAAGCACCGAAAGATTGTACAACAGAGGAGTATGAAGATTTTTACAGAGAAGTATTTCCTGATATAAATTTGCCGCTGTTTTGGATTCATTTGAATGTAGACTATCCGTTCAATCTTAAAGGAATTCTGTATTTCCCGAAACAGACCGATAAATTGCAGGTAATGCCCGGAGAAATAAAGCTTTTCTCAAATCAGGTATATATTGCGGATAATATCAAGGAAGTTGTTCCGGAGTTTCTTATGCTCCTTAAAGGCGTTATAGACTGTCCTGATCTGCCGCTGAACGTATCACGTTCTTTCCTTCAGAACGATGGTGAGGTAGCAAAGATTTCACGCCATATTACAAAGAAAGTTGCAGACAAGCTGGTTTCTGTTTTCAAGAATGAGCGCAAGGATTATGAAAGCTACTGGGATGATATTTCACCGTTTATCAAATTTGGATGCATAAAAGATGATAAGTTCTATGAGAGAATGAAAGATATTATTCTTTACAAGACTATCAATGGAGAGTTCAAAACATTTTCCGAGATTCCGAAAATAAGCAACAAGGTATACTATGCTTCCGATACAGATGTTCAGGCACAGTATATCAAGATATTCAAGGATAACGGACTTGATGCTATCATACTTGAACATAACATAGACACACATTACGTTACTTATCTGGAATATAAAGAGCATGATCTGAAATTTGTCAGAATCGACTCAGAGATTGATGAGGTTCTGCATAGTGAAAGTACGGATGACGAGAAACCTGTTGATGAGGAAAAGCTTATTGAAATATTCAAAAATTCTCTTGAAATCGAAAAGTTGGAGATAAAAGCACAATCTCTCAAGACAAAAGGAACACCGGCTATTATTACTATAAATGAGTATCAAAGAAGAATCAATGATATGAATAGAATTTATGGCGATATGTTTGGTATGAGCAACGAAAAGGCGCAGGAAACATTGATTATCAATACAGCAAATGACATTGTAAGATCATTGATCGATTTTGAAACAGAAGATCAGAAACTTCTGTGCCGCCATATTTACGACCTCGCACTTATAAGCCAAAGAAGACTTACAGCATCTGAATTGGAAGGCTTTATCGAAAGAAGTGTCGCTGTTATGGGACTTATTGAATGACCGGTATTATAAATATTTTTGCCGCAGTTGGTATTTATTATCATCTGCGGCATTTGAATTTTTTTTAAAATGCTATTTTATAATGGTGAAAAGTATGGTATAATGTAGCAAGAGGTGTGTAAAATGAGCTTTATGTCAAAACTTGCCGGCAGTATTTTTTCTTCTGACTGGTATATACTTATGTTTGCGGTTTTTACGGTCGCGGCGCTTGTTGTTGTCTTGCTCGCAAACAGAAGAGTATCGGGTGAGTTTGAAAACTGGAAAAGAGAAATATACTATTCGGTGCTTATTTATCGTGTTCTGACTATCGGATATACGCTTTTTGTTACTTTTATATCTATTTTTCCCATTCTCGGTATGCTCGGAACAGTAACTGCTTTGCTCGGACTTGACCTTTCCGGAGAATCAGCGGCTGCCAGTGCAAGAACCGGTTTTTTCAATGCTTTGACTTCTACAGCATGGGGCATTATTTTTGCAGTGATATTCAAAATAGTGAATGCTGTGATTTCTCAGTCGGTTGAGAATAATATTCAGCAGGTCACGGATCTTATAAATCAAAATCGTGAGAATATACGTAAGAAAAAAGGAAAACTGTCTGATCTTATAAAAAGGTGATGAAATGAAAGTAAGGGAAGTTATTCTGGATTTTACATCCTTGCTTGATATTATCATGATAATACTTTTCTTTTTCATACTGTTCAGCAATCTTGATGCAGAAACTGCTGTCGAAAAATCTGAGGAAATACAGGAACAATACAGCAGTATGATTGAAGAGGCTGAGAGTGAGCAAAGCAAATGGCGTGAGGAAGCTGCGGCTGAATGGGAAAGAATTGAAAGAACTGACAAGAATGCTGTGATAAATCAGCAGGCACTTATAGATTTCGACAAGGGCTCTATGATTTCCATGAATTTGCAGCAGATAAATTCCGGAGAAGATTTTGTTATCAGTATTACGAACAATAATAAGAAAGTTTCGGATGTATCTTTCAGATCGGAAACGAGTATAACAGAGGATATCCTCAAAGCATTGAAATTATGTGGTCTGAAAACGGATAATGTGACTATAGGCGTTCTTACATATGACGGTTATGCTTATGGTACAGAAAAAGCTGTGCCAATGATAGAAGATGCTGTCAAGGATATTCAGAAAGAGTACATGAATTTTTATTTTACCACCATAAATATTTCAAAGTGAGGGAAATGTTATGAAAAAAATCATAGGTGTTA
This sequence comes from uncultured Ruminococcus sp., assembly GCA_902767155.1. Taxonomy (GTDB): domain Bacteria; phylum Bacillota; class Clostridia; order Oscillospirales; family Acutalibacteraceae; genus UBA1213. The sequence continues at coordinate 25,802 of CACXGC010000118.1, forward strand.
TTGTAGTTATTTTTACAGTTGTTGTCGCAGGCTTTTTCCTTTTGGGAGGCTGTGAGGGATTTGGTCTTGGAGGCGGAAAAGGTGACGGAGACGGAAATAATAAAACGGAAACTCCTTCACAGACAGTGAGCAGTAAATTGGAAGAAAATTCTGATGTTTCGACAGAGGTTAGCAGCAAAGAATCAGTTGTTTCTGAGGAAGAGTCCGAGCAGAGTGAGCCTAAAAAAGTGGAAATAACCGTATCGGGAAGAGATTATCTCTATCAGAATAATAAGATCACGCTGGACGATTTTATGAAAGAATTGGAGAAGTATGAAAAAGATACCGAGATTGTTATAACTTCCGATAATACAGCAGCTAAAAATACTATGGATGACCTTACAGACAAGCTTGACAGTGCAGGATATAAGAATTATCATAAATCCGCTGTTGAATGATACAAATATGTGAAAGATGAAAAATCAGCAATTGTTGAATTTTGTTTCATACAATTGCTGATTTTTTGTTTACTGATATTTCATATTTTCGGTTCAGATCAAAGCTGAAAGACGTTTGTTTATTTCGTCAAGGAAAGTTTCACTGTCAACTTTCTGCTTATTTTCAAGAGATGAAAGGAGATAGAGATCGCCGGTCATGATACCGTCTTCAATCGTGTCGATAGTAGCCTTTTCGAGTTTATCAGCATAGTCAGAAAGTGTGGTATTGCCGTCGAGTTCGCCTCTTTTGCGAAGTGCGCCGGACCATGCAAACAAAGTCGCAACAGAGTTTGTTGAAGTTGATTCTCCTTTGAGGTACTTGTAGTAATGACGCTGAACAGTACCGTGAGCAGCTTCATACTCATAAATTCCGTCGGGAGAAACAAGTACAGAAGTCATCATTGCAAGAGAGCCAAAAGCTGTTGCTACCATATCTGACATAACATCGCCATCGTAATTTTTACAAGCCCATATGTAACCGCCTTCACTGCGTACAACTCTTGCTACAGCGTCGTCTATAAGGGTGTAGAAATAGGTTATGCCTGCTTTTTCAAACTTTTCTTTGTATTCGGAAGCAAATATTTCATTAAAAATATCTTTGAAACGGTGGTCATATTTTTTTGAAATAGTGTCTTTTGTAGCGAACCAGAGATCTTCTTTTTTGTCAAGTGCAAAGTTGAAGCAGGCTCTTGCAAAGCTGCCTATACTTTTGTCTATGTTGTGAAGACCCTGTATAATACCATCTGAGCCGCTGAATTCGTGTATAAGCTGTCTTGTTTCATTACCGTCCTTATCGGTGACAATCAATTCAGCTTTACAGCCTTCCTTTACAACCATTTCGGTATTTTTGTAAACATCGCCGTATGCGTGACGGGCGATGGTTATAGGCTTTTTCCAGTTGGAAATATAGGGAGTGATACCCTTTACGAGAATAGGAGTACGGAATACAGTACCATCAAGTATTGCACGAATAGTTCCGTTAGGGGATTTCCACATCTGTGTAAGGTTATATTCCTTTACACGCTCAGCGTTCGGTGTTATAGTGGCACATTTTACGGCAACGCCGTATTTTTTTGTAGCCTCTGCACTGTCTATTGTTACCTGATCTTTAGTTTTTTCTCTGTTTTCAAGACCAAGATCGTAGTATTCGCTTTTAAGGTCGATATATGGAAGAATAAGTTTGTCTTTTATCATTTTCCAGAGAACTCTGGTCATTTCGTCGCCGTCCATTTCAACTATCGGCGTTGTCATTTGTATTTTAGCCATTGGATTGACATCCTTTCGTGGAAAAATTTGTTCGGATTATCCGTTGTTTCTTGTATAGTCAAGCAAACCTCCGGCAAGAATAATATCTCTTGTTCTGTCGGAAAGCTCGCAAAGTACAGGAATTTCCTTGCCGCTTGTCTTGTTGATAAGAGTAAGTTGTTCATTGCCGTTTGCAATAAGCTTGCGCACATCTGGCAGAGAGAGTTCGTCGCCTTCGCTGATACTGTTGTAATCAGATTCATTTACGAAAGTAAGTGGAAGTATACCGGCGTTGATAAGATTTGCACGGTGGATTCTTGCAAAGGATTTTACAACAACAGCCTTTACGCCAAGATAAAGCGGAGCAAGAGCAGCGTGTTCACGTGAAGAACCCTGACCGTAGTTTACACCTCCGACAATAATGCTTGAGCCGAGTTTCTTTGCTCTTTCAGGGAAATCTTTATCACAGACTGTAAAGCAGTGCTGAGAAATTGCAGGTATATTTGAACGAAGCGGAAGAATTTTTGCACCGGCAGGCATTATGTGGTCAGTTGTAATATTGTCGCCTACTTTGAGGGAACAGGGAACATCAATATTTTCGGAAAGAGGAGCAGTGTCCGGATATGGCTTTATGTTAGGACCACGAAGTATTTCAACACTGTCCATTTCTTCAACAGGAGCAGGGGCAATGACCATATTATCATTGAAATCGAATTTTTCAGGAAGAGGGATATTAACAGCATCTCCAAGTGTTCTCGGATCGGTAAATACGCCTGTAAGAGCTGATGCAGCGGCAGTTTCGGGACTTACAAGATATATCTGACCGTCACGTGTACCGCTTCTGCCTTCAAAGTTGCGGTTAAAAGTACGCAGGGAAACACCTTTGCTGTTAGGTGACTGACCCATGCCTATGCACGGACCGCAGGCACATTCAAGGATTCTTGCACCGGCTTCGATAATATCAGCGAGAGCGCCGTTTCTTGCGAGCATATTGTATACTTGCTTTGAACCGGGGGCAATAGCAAGACTTACATTAGGAGCAACGTTTTTTCCCTTGAGAATAGAGGCAACACGCATAAGATCAAGGTAAGAAGAGTTAGTACATGAGCCGATACAAACCTGATCTACTGTTTTAGCACCGATTTCCTCGATAGTTTTGATATTATCAGGGCTGTGAGGGCAGGCAGCCATAGGAACGAGTGAAGAAAGGTCAATGTTTATAACTTCGTCGTAAACAGCATCGGAATCGGCAGAAAGTTCTGTCCAGTCTTCTTCACGACCCTGAGCCTTCATGAATTCCTTAGTTATTTCGTCAGATGGGAAAACGGAAGTAGTAGCACCAAGTTCAGCGCCCATGTTTGTAATGGTTGCTCTTTCGGGAACGGTGAGAGTTTCGACACCTTCGCCGCCATATTCTATAATCTTGCCTACACCGCCTTTAACAGACATGATGCGCAGTACTTCAAGAATAATATCTTTAGCAGAAACCCATGGCTGGAGCTTGCCGAAAAGATTTATGCGTACCATTTTAGGCATAGAAATATAGTAAGCGCCGCCGCCCATTGCAACAGCAACATCAAGACCGCCTGCACCGATTGCAAGCATACCTATACCGCCGCCTGTAGGAGTATGACTGTCAGAGCCTATAAGAGTTTTTCCGGGCTTGCCGAAACGTTCAAGGTGTACCTGATGGCATATACCGTTACCGGGACGAGAAAAATATATACCGTGTTTTTTGCAGACAGACTGTATGAAACGATGATCGTCAGCATTTTCAAATCCTGTCTGTAATGTATTATGGTCGATATAAGCGACACTTTTTTCTGTTTTGACTCTCGGAACACCGATAGCCTCAAATTCAAGATAAGCCATCGTTCCGGTAGCGTCCTGTGTCAGAGTCTGGTCAATTTTAAGACCTACCTCACTGCCTACGGTCATTTCGCCGCTGAGAAGATGTGCTTTGATAATTTTCTGAGCAATAGTATAACCCATTGTCTTTCCTCCTTAGTTTGGATATGCGTATATAAACAATACACTACTATTATCCTTCAAAACATTCGATTTGTCAATCTTTTTTCCCATTTTAGATACATTTTTCATAACATAAAATTACAAATATGCTAAATAAGCAATTACGCTGATTTTTTAGTTATTTTCGGCTCATGTTATTGAATATCTTCTGCAAATATATTATAATCTAAGCTATTGATACTATTTGCTTGGAGGAAATTACTATGCAACTCAACGACTCTCTTGTAACAAATGTTCTGCTTTACCTTAACAGCGCACTGAAAGTAAAATCTTCTGTCACCTTTGATGACGTTATAGCCGCACCAAAGTGCAAAAAGTATTCTGTCAGTGATATCGGTAAAGCTCTCGAACTACTGAGGAGAAATAATCTTGTGAAAGCGAATTCACGTTTCGGATGCAGTGAATTATTGGAATTTACTGCAACAGCAATAACTGACAAGGGAAAAGATTACATATCAAAACTATGATTGAAAAGGAGCTCCTCACTTTAAATGAATAGCTGCTGTTGCAACAATAATCGGAAATGCTGCCGGAATGTCTATCACTTATTTTCTATCTCACAATAAAACTATACTCAAACCGCATATGAAATATTTGCTGCCTACAAAAGAAATACTGAAAGAAATCTACTGGGTTGGTATTCCGGCATCTTTAGAAACATTTCTCACGTCGGTTGCATTCATTGTAAACAATAATCTTGCTGTAAGCTATGGCGAACTAACAGTAGCTTCTATGGGAATCTCTCAGAAAATAATGTCTCTCGGCAGTTATGTATATCAAGGATTTGCTGCCGGAACTCAGCCAATAATGGGCTATAATTACGGCTCAAAAAATTTCTCACGTATGCTTGATGTTCTTAAAGCAGGCGTATTTGTCGTCACAGGAACCGAAATTGCACTTATGCTTGTATACGGTATCTTTGCTCCTCAATTCATCGGAATTTTTACCGATTCATCTGAAGTTATTGAAATCGGTACAAAAGTACTAAGAACTCTTATGTTCATACTGCCATTTGTCGGCACTGTATCAATGTGTCGTATGGCTTTTCAGGCAATAGGAAAACCACAGTATGCTTTTAGTATTACTCTTGTGCGTCAGTTGTTCTTATATGTGCCGCTGTTAATTTTGTTCAACAATATTTTCTCGTTCGGCGGTATGCTCTGGGCTCAGCCTGTAACGGAATTTATTATGATGATATCATCTTTAGCATTGCTTTATCATGTTATCAAAACGGAAGAACGTAAACAGCTGCACTATACCGCTAACCAACAAACTTAAATAAAGTAACATACCCTGAACTGCTTTATCAGATATCTGTCTAAATATAACAGTCAGGGTATGTTTTTCTTTTACATCTGTACTACTTGTTACAGGTAAACTTCTTCATTGAGGGTAAGAGAATATATAACGCAGTCTTTAACTTTCTTTCCGAAAATTTTCTTGGCTGCTTCCTTATAAAGGCTGAGTTGTAATCCATAAGATTTTGTCAACTTTTCAGGATCAGTATTTCTGTCTGTTTTGTAATCGACAATAGTAAGTCCGTCTTCTTCCTCGATTATACAGTCTATCGCACCTTGTAAAACTGTCTCAGCCTCGCTAAGATCTTTTCCGGCGAAATCTTCACTTCCGGCAAAAGCAAGCTCGGCAGGTATTTTTACCGTAAACTGATACTCTCTGTAAATTGCAGCAGCTTTAAGCATTTTATCAAAAATCTTGCTCCTTGTGAACGCCTTTATATCCTCGTCAGAAATCATATCAAATTCTTTCTCGGTCATACGCTTTTCGCTTATAATACGTTCTTTTTCTTTCTCAAACGAACCTTTCACGCTTATCTCGTCATACAATTTGCCAAAATCGACATTTTGTAAAAATGCGTGAGTCGCAGTACCTTTTTCTGTTGGAGAAACATCATCAAATTTCGGACTTGAAACCGCAATTATATACTGTCCTGCTTTTTGATGGGCAAGTGTTGATGCCGAAACCTTTGATGGTATAAGAGTCGTAACATCATTTTTATTGCGTTCGAATATTTTATCCATGTTTGAAAGAGTTTTTTCATCAGGTTCCTCAAATTTTTCCTGAGGTTTGTCTTCTTTCAAAATTTGTACTCCATCTATGCGAACATACTTCCATTTCGTACTGCATGATAGCTTTGGAAGAACTATATCATATTTCTTCTCTATACTATCACTATCTGCAACAACATAGGCCTCCCTACGCATTTCATCCATATCACTATTCAGCAAAGCACACATAATTACCATATCTGAAAGTGTTTTGCATGATAATACAGACTCTCCGTTTATCTTTCCATTACTTTCATCAAAATCTATCATGGATGCGACTCTATTAAGATACCCTTCCCTGCCGTGCAGCCTGTCCTGTTTTTTCTTATTTTTACTGCTCTCATCTTTTGAATTTGTGCTGTCATCTTGCTTATTTTCAACTGTTGAAAGAATTATCAGCTTTTCTTTTGCACGTGTCAAAGCAACATATAAAACTCGAAGCTCTTCACGCTTTTCGTCAAGTAAAGCTGCCTGTTTAACGGCTGCAAACTGAAATGTATCAAATCGGAGAAGCTTTTCTGTATCTATTGTTCTCAAACCTATGCCCAATTCGCTGTGGTAACATATCCTTTGATTATCTGATGCTCCCTTGCTATTGGTCGATGCAAGTATACATATCGGAAATTCAAGTCCCTTTGAATGATGTATCGTCATTATCTTTACAGCGTTCAGTGGTGCACTGTCAGATACCTTTATTCCATTTTGTGTTTCCTCAAGATATTTCACTCTGCGTACAAATCCGGTAAGCCCTCCGGAAGTGCCTTGTTCATACTCTGCAACAAAGTTAATTAACCTTCTGAGATTCTGTACACGAAATTCTCCACCAGACATCGCATTCATAACAGACATATAGCCTGTTCTTTCAAAAAATTCCTGCAATACTCCATCCGTCGGCATTGTTACAGCAAGTTGGCGGAGTTGTCTCATCATATTTACAAATTTCTGAACTTTTTCAGAAAAAGCTCCGTATATCTTTAAGGATTCTTTTCTGGAAAGATAAAGCAGTTTCTTATAGTAACTTTTTCCTCTGACGCTCTTTATCAAAACAAGTTCATCAGGAGTAAATCCGAATACCGGACACATCAGAGCCGCCGCCATATCAACATCTGATAATGGATTGCTCAAAATCTTAAGATATGAAATAGCTGCTTTTACCTCATAGCGCTCCAATAAATCAAATTCTGCATCTGCATATGATGGTATACCGACTTTTTCCAACTCTTCAGCATAAATATTTGCACGATTTTTTGCCGTTCTTGTCATTATGCAAAAATCACTGTAAATTGCCTTACGCTTTTGTTTTCTCTTACTATCGTATACTTCTTCCCCGTTATCAATCATAGAGCGAATCAAACCGGCACAATAAATAGCTTCTTTTCGTGTTTTGCCTGCGTCCTCTTCATTTGAGTCACTGTCATCATTATCTTCTTCATCAGTTGTTGACGATTTTTTATATTCTACTATGTGTATCTCTGTTGTAGCTTTGTCAGGCTCATCGTATGCTGCTCCTGTTGTCAGACTCTGTGTTTTATCATATTCTATCTCTCCTGACATTTCCGACATAAGCAAATTAAAAATGTAATTAACGCTTTCTATAATACCCTTACGGCTTCGGAAGTTTTTGTCAAGAACTATAAGTGCCGGAAAAACTGCCTCTTCTTCTTCATCAGAGTATAAGTTTCCAATACTGCATCTGTCTTTGAACAAAAGCGGCTTTGCCTCTCTGAAACGATAAATACTCTGCTTTATATCTCCGACAACAAAAAGATTTTCATCATTACGCGAAAGAGCTTTGAAAATATTTTCCTGAATATCATTTGTATCCTGATATTCATCTATCATTATCTCATGATATTTTTCTGCCATTTCCTTTGAAAAATTGCTGCGGACATATTTACCTGTACTCTCATCATAATCATACAAAAGCTTTAATACAAGACTTTCAAGGTCATGAAAATCAAGAATTCCTCTTTCTTTTTTCGCCTCAAAAAAGCTGTTGTCAAATTCTTTGAGAATATCTCTCAGACATTTCATTACCGGATAAAGCTGCTCATTATTCTGTATAAAAATCTCACTATCAAAAACAGCATAGGGAAACATTTTTTCTTCTACTATGTCAGCAAATCTTTTCAACGTTTTAACAGCAGTAATAAGTGTCCTATCTTTTGAAGAACCATATTTTACAGTAATCTTTTCAAATCCGCATACAATTTCCGTAATTTTATCAAAATCCGGTTTTCCGCCTGAAAACAATTTTTCTATCTTGTCAAGAAAAGAGCCATAACTGTCATATACATCCATAGTATTTTCATAAGAATTTTTCTTGTCTGCATCTTTAGACTTTTTCTTTGGCTTCTTCTCCTCCATAGTTTTTATCAAAACGCCACGATAAGTCAAAGCTTTATCATATACGTTTCTGAGCAATTTAACTGTCGAAGCAAGATGACCAATTATAAAAATACCGACTTTGCTTTCTTCAATCATTAAAGAAGGGTTATACTGCCTTACACATTCATCCATCCATTGCTCCGGAAAAGCGTGTGATGTGTACTTATTATAAATTTCAAGCAATTCATATTCAAGATCAGTATCAAGTTTATCAGATGTTATAAGCATACTCAAAATGTTAAAAGAGTCGTATCTTTCTTTCATCATCTCATAGTTGTCACTGTCTTTTTTAGGTGGAATATAGTATTTTTCTATCAGTCCTGACATAATTTTTCTACGCAATTCGTAAAGTTCTGATGCTGTTCCAATACGATAATCACGGCTGACTCCAAGGCGGAAAAAATTATCCCTGACAACTTTACTGCAAAAACTGTCAATAGTACATATATCAGCACTTGCAAGTAAAAGCTGCTGCTGACGGTAAAAATCGTTATCCGGGTCTTCTGAGATCAGTTCGTCTATTGCTCTTGAAATTCTGCTGCGCATTTCTCCTGCTGCAAGATTTGTAAATGTCAGAATAAGCAAACGATCAGCCGGTACAGCATTTTCTCCGGTCAAAAGCCTTATTACTCTCTGTACGAGAACCCATGTTTTTCCGGAACCTGCTGCTGCCGAAACAGTTATTCCTCCACCGGTTGTATTGATCGCTTTTTCTTGTGCAGAAGTAAGTTCTACTTCACTCGCCTTGCCACTCATTTTTCAGAGCCTCCTTTATCTTCTCTAATTCCTCTCCCTTTTTGTATGACGGAAAAACAGCTTTTCGACCGCCTTTTTCAAAACGACACACCGAGCTGTACTGACAATAATCACAAGCATCCTTTGTCGGTAAAACATCAATATTTCCGGAAAACAGCTCTACTCCCATTGACTTTATGCATACATCTATATAGTCGAATATCATTTTAAACTCCTCTTTAGAAACAACACTTCCCACAATCTCATTATCCTTAAGATTTGCCGGAATGAAATTTCCGCTAAGATCCTCCTCCATGGAAGTAAGCACGGTTTTGTCATTGATAAGCAATCCCTGCATTTTGAGTTTCCTATTTTGCTCCTTAACCTTTTCTTCTACTATTTCGCTGTCAGTAGATAAACCCGCATCTGTTTTTGCGGTTGATGGAACATACAGTACTCCGGCCGGAAGCAATACTTTTCCATCATCGGTGTATTTTTTTACGCCATTTTTCAGAATTATCGAAAGATATAACAACATCTGAATTTTTATACCGTTTGCAATATTTTTCAGCTTAAAATCATCATTTCCCGTTTTATAGTCAACAACACGTATATAATCATTACCATCTATTCTATTTGTATCCACACGATCCACATAACCGCTTATAATCAGATTATCTCCGGTTGGAAGTTGCAGTTTATATGCCGGTATAGAATTTTCTTCTTTTTCCTTTCCTCCGATGTGCAGCTCATAATCTACCGGATGAAATTTATCTGTCTGAAATTGACGGCACATTCTCGACAATACACGAAAAGCTTGTTTCTTTATTCTTCTGCATGATGCATCAAATCTATATCCTCTCTCTTCTGCATCACCGATCTCTGCAAGATAACCGTCAAAAGCCGTACTTATCTGAACTTTGAGTTCGTTTTCTGACATCTTTTTAAGTTCATCTATTCCGACATTTTTCAGAAGTTTTTCAAATATATAATGCATCGCACTGCCATAAAGTCCATTATCCATTTCCGCCTTTCTAAGCGGTTTGAGAGCAAGTCCGTATTTACAGAAATAGGAAAACTTACACTTTGCAAAATCATCAATTTTAGAACTTGATAATCTCACACCCGAATAACGCACCGGCTTTATTCCTGTAATTTTTCTCGATTTAAAGTGCTCTGTTTTTGAAATTTTTCCGGATGCTTTACAAGTATATTTCATGGGACTGCAATATGTTTTTCTTGCAAGATGAAGATTTTTCAATCTGAACCCTGCTCTGTCCGCCGCTTTCTGAATTGCCTCTGCACGGTCATGATAATTTTCATTGCAAAGATAATAACTTCTTAATGCTGCCGCACGTGAAGAAGTACTGTTCCACATAGATGCACATAAATCAAAACTCTGACGTTCTGTAAAAAACATTTCTTTATCTGAGAGACTATCCTCTGTCATTCCTATATTCCTGTGAATTGGAAACTCTTTTCCTAATATTTTTTTGACTTCACTTTTTATAACAGACGGCTCACAGCTTTTTCCTGAAGAATCCTGAGTATACCAACTTATAAACAATTTTTCGGATGGTGCTGAAAGAACCATATAAACATTGAATCGTTCCTTAAGCGATGCACCGTAAATAGAATCATACAGCGGCAAATATATACCGCCTTTATTTTCTTTTCTGAGAAAACGGCGTTCGGCATCAGTAAATATTCCCCTCGCAGAAACTTGCGCCGGAAAAACACCTTCTGTCGCACCTATCGCAAAAACTATTTTAGGCGCTGCACTCCTCATATTTCCTGCTTTGCCTATTGTTACACTGTTAATCGTTCTGGGAATATCAGATATCGGACTTTTGTGTACATATATTTTCAGCAAATCAATATAAGCATGGCTGTCGATATTTTTTCCTTTCAGCACATGATACATTTTTCCGAGAATATCCATAGCAATATCCCAGACAGATTTTTCTCGTTCAACACGTTTCTCATCTGTGCTATGCATTATAGACTTGATAAAATCTCTGAATTTCTCTCTACATCCTATTTCTTCCATCAACTCATACAAAACTTTGGTTATTTCATCACCGCTGCATGAATTTTTTATTTTTTCTTCAAACACAGTAAGAGGTTCAATAAGTTTTTTACGAATTTCCTCTATATTTTTAATTCTCTCACCAAGATTTTCCGAATCACTATCACGATTTCCGTCCGGTGACATTGTAAACTGGCTTTTCCATCTTTTTCCACGTATGCTCCAAACATAACAATAATTTTCCAACTGAAAAATTTCTTCTTCTTCAAGCTGTGTTAAACCTGTTTTTGCATAGCGAAGGACAGATTCTGTATCATATCCCGAATGAATTATTTCAAAAGCTGAAAACATAAGCCTTATAATAGGCTTTATTTCAAGCGGTTCAGGATTTGACAAAAAATACGGAATATTGTATTTAGGAAATTCCAATGCAATTATACTTTTATAATTTTCCGGCACAGAACCTATTACTTCTATATCACTGTAAGAATAACCGCAGTCATGTACAAGACGATATATTGTTCTTGCAACATATTGTATCTCGTCATAAAGATCTGATGCTTCGTACATCTGAACGCTATCATCAGGATGAATTTCAGATTTCACAGAATCCGAACCTCTTCTGTAACCAGCAAAAATCTTATTTTCAAGCAGGCGAATACTTCTTCCTTTATAACGTATGCCCTCTGTCGCAAGCTGTTCTACCGCACATTGTTTTCCCGTTCTCTGCGAAAGCTTGAGGAAAGACTTGTATGTATCATCAGTTTCAGCAAAAATAGTGCTTTTGGTTGCAATTGTCTTCTTATCTGTACAAAGTGTAACGTAAACTTCATCTGCCTGAACTACTATTCTTTCAATTATTTTAATTTCCTGAGCCGAAAATCCGTTGAAAGAGTCAATATAAACATTCTTGCCTGTAAAATAATCATGTTTCAACAAAATTTCATAGAGACGATTGAGATCATCATCCGGGTCTGCATATGTATTTTCCAGCAATGCATTATATGCGGCATATATTTTTGCGCTATCTCTAAGCTTTGACGCAAGGATTTTGTCATCTACCAAGCCTGCCATTTCATAAAGCATTTCCGGAGTTATGAGACACATTTTGTACTCATTTACCGCTGTCAGCATTGGTTCAACAAGATCAAGCACTTTCTTAGTTTTTCCGGCTGACATTTTGTAAAGTTCAAGTTCGCCGCCCTCGGACGGAGCTTTTCCGATTGCCATGCTCATCAATACAGCTTTTACACCATCATTTATTCGCTCCTCCGTCAATCCGTGAAATTCACTGAACAAATAGTTGCATAGCCTTTTGAAACTGAATATTTTGATATTTCGTGACGCTGCCGGACCAACATGGTCAAGAATTTTTGTTTCATGATAAAACGATATCTGCTCCGGAACAATAACAACAGCTTCTTTATCACATGGAAGTTCGCTCAGCAAATCATGTATTTTCTCTGTTTTTCCGCTGCCGCTTCTGCCCAATATTATATGTATCATTTTGCATCCTCCTCATTTCCTATATTCATCAAGCTGCCATTTTTTAATTACGCATTTCAGCTTTGCAATCTTCTCATAGCTTCTTTATACTTTTCATTTCTTTTGAGATCGAAATCTGTTATTTTATCAAATCTCGACAAATCACTGTTATGAGTAAGATCAGCGATTTTAACAGCTTTTGCAATAGGATTAGTCTTTATAAGTTCGACATAATCCATGTAAGGTACTGCCGGGTCATGTGTAAGCAATTTCAGAGCACTTATAATATCCTCACTAAACCCTTCTTTCCTGAGATCATCAAAAGTTATGTGAGTGTCTTCTATAACATCATGGAGAAGCGCAACAATTGTTGTTACCTCATCATGCATTTGTTCAGCAAGATGAAAAGGGTGAAAAACATACGGCAAACCCGTTTTATCTTTTTGATTTTTATGAGCCTCAAAGCAAATTTTTAGCGCTTTTTTAGTCATTTCCGTATAGATCACTTTTTACCACTCCTAAAAAATAAATATATCCCAAAAGATAACACAAACAACAAATTAAAATTCTCCGTACATCTATTGCACGTATTAATTTTATAATATTCATTTTTGTTTGTCAACAATATTTGTGCACCTTAAATTCATGCTATACAATAAAATGTATAGATTCAAAACATAAAAACCATCATAAATATTAACAAAATATCGTGACAATTATCTCATGTCATGTTATAATGGTATAAAAAATACAGGTGGTGTTTTGTATGAAAATCAGAAAATCTATCTTTCTTATATTTATCACAATTTTCTTTTGTTTATCATAAGGATGCAATCAGGAGGAAGAAATGCCCGATTTGCGCAGTTTTATCGAAAGTATAATTTTTCTTGAGGAAATACCTGAATTTGATTATGAAGATTATCAGTCAATAGTATGGACTGACGGTTCTGTTGAATCTTTCGCAGCAGTAAAGTTTACAGGTGTAAATGCTGCTGAAATGCGTGAACAAATCAACGGCAGATGGATGGATGTTCCTGTTTCGACGACTTACGGAAATTTTTATGATTATACAAATGTTATCCCTGATACAAAACTTGACGATGCCGGACAAAAACTTACCGCTCTTTGCAAAAGTCATAACGCAAAATACACTTTCACTGATAGAAGTGATGATTTCTTTCGTATTTATGCAGAACAGATAAAAAGTGACAGAAAAGAAATACGTGAAAAGCGTAACATGATGCCGGAAAATAAGCAGTCTTCAAACAATTCTGATCCTATCACCGATAATACAGACCCTCGTATACCTGACTATGCTTTTGGCTTTACGTGCGGTTTTTATGACCTTAGTCAGAATATTCTCTATGTCTATATATTTACTCCCGAATACAATACATACTATTTACGATATATGTGACGTATTGAGTATGTAACACTTGTTTTGAAACAGAATAATTGATTTTTCCCATATATATGCTATACAAAAAAAACAACCAACTTTCAAGATTAACTCGGAAGTTGGTTGTCTCTTTTCTTTAGGCTTTTTTCACAGCCACTGTCTTCTTTTAATTCAACCTTTTGGCTGTTGAATTTGAATCATCAAAAATAACATCACTGCTCAGACTATGCTTTGCAAAATACAATGCTTTAAGACCTGATGAATAAAGTTCTTCATACGAACGTCCGCCGGAAGGATAAATACTTATTCCAACTTTTCCGAAAATAGCAACATTACCTTCATGTGCTTCGTAACTATTGCTTATTACTGATATTATCTGATTAGCCTTTTCCTGAAGTGTTGTGTGAGCACTCAGACCCTTCACGAATATTACAAACTGTGCCCCGCTTATTCGTCCTATTATATCAGAATCACGGAATAATTCCTTTACATTTGATGCTGTTTCCTTCAAAACCGCATTTGCAAAGTTCTTTCCCAGCGACTTTTCCAAAACCTCAAAATTGCACACTTCGGCAACTATAAGTGCATGTGAACCGGAAGCTCCCTCTTCGTAAAGATAATTTTTTATCTTATTCTCAGTTGCATTACGGTTATACAGATTTGTTATAAAATCTGTTCTGTCTTTTCTTGCCTCTTCCTCATCCATGTTAGAACTGTCTCTTGAAACATCTGCACAAACCGCTATTATTTTTGCCGGAACGCCTGCCGCATTGCGGACTGTGACAAAATGAACCCTGTTCCACACATATTCGTCTTTCTTCATATTATAGATACGAACAAGACACTCCGCATCTGTTCCGTCAGAACGTGAGAAGTTCATTTTTTCAAGGAATTTATTTACATCATCCGAATGTATCAAAGATGTGGACTTTATATTTTTCACAAAGTCATACATTGCCGGTGTATATCCGTACATTTTCTCAAAAGACCCCGAAAACTTTGCGCTGTCAAGTCTTGGAATCCACTCAAGAATAAACGATTTTGTCTGCTCAAGAATTTCATCATATATTTTATCGTTCAAAACAAGCGCCGTACTCTGATAATCAAATATCGGCAATTCCGTCTTTGTACTGTTTGCAATGATATTTTCACGGAATGTTTCTATATCAATAATCTCGTTGGAATGAATGCCGAAAACAACATCCGTCTTAACTTTAAGCTGATGTATAACTTCCTCGTCCGCATTCATAGGCATATAGCAAGTTGCACCCAATCTGTTGAAACAGTCAAGAAGATATACAAGTATTTCTATAGGAATCAGATCATCTCTTATCTCGTCAATAAAATCATTCGCAAAGGTGATTCTTTCAAAAAGTTTGTTGGTGAAGCATTTTGTATTAATGCTGTCTATACCGACGTTGTACACACCGACCTCGAAACCTAACTTTTTAAGAAAATCCGTAAATTCCGTAACCTGGCGCATATCCATTTCCTTAATCATATCCTGAGTAACATTCAAACATATATTTTCACAATCCACAGGATAATAAACAAGTATTTCGTCAATCGCCTTCATTACGATTTCACTGTCAAAACCTTTGAACATTGTAGCAATAGACAGCTTAGGCAATGCAAGATGCTCTTGTTCAAGTGCATATATAACCGAAAAAATTCTCCTCAAGCTGTTCAGACTGAATGCTGTAATATTTTCCGTATGGTAAAGTGCCGCATAGATTTCATCAAAATCAAATCTTTTGCCAAACTCTGCGGAACTTTCTACCATTTCATAAGAAACTACTTTTTCATTAATAGAATCCATGAGCGGAGCAAAGAAACTTTCAAAATTTATTACCTTCTGACTATTCTCGCTCAGTTCCTGCTTTTCATAGGGTTTTATTTCCCAACTGGTACGCATATTTTCATTGTAGAAAAGATACATATTCTTTCCGTTTACTTTAGCTACGTCAACCGCTTTTGAAGCATTAAGGAAAAGATCTTCAAATTTTGAGCCGGTTTCGGGATAGTTTGAAACACCTATGCAAGCAGATATTTCCGGATATGTGATATTGTCGAATGTGTATGTCTTGTGTAAACTGCGGAATATTGTATCTACAATTGTAAAACTTTCCTCTTTGTTAGGAGTATCTTTAACAAATACTATAAAATTATCATCTTCCACACGTCCGACAATGTTTCTGTCATTAAATTGATTTTTCAGAATATTTGCAATATCTTTAAGTATATCATTGCCGAAACGATAACCCGTTTTGCGGTTAATAGTACGAAAACCGTCAACGTCAATAAGCATTAGCATATGTTTTCCGCTTTTTCCCGTATGGGTAAGATAATCATCAATTTCATTGCGAAGACCATTAAAATTCAAAAGTCCTGTTATGCTATCTCTGTTTGCTCCAAGTTCATCTTCGCCGTCTCTCACTGAGTTATATGTCAGGCGCTGTATGCTAAGAAACAGATCAACAATAGTATCTTTTTCCACCACGGGAACAACAGTCAGTCTTACGGCTGAATAGATATTTCCATCAAGTCTCATCGGACATTCTATAACAGTCCTGTTAAGATCTTTTTTCACATCACTGTAGATATTATCGACACGCAGTGTGCGTGACACTTTGCTGTGAAATTCGTCCGGACAAAGTTCTGTAAACAGCATGACCGCTTCTGAATAATTCTTAGGCGTATATGAAAAAATGGAACTAAATTTGCCTTTTCTTTCCTCAGCGATATCTTTTTCAAGATTAAATTCAAACACAAAGTCGGAAACCTTGTTCAATATCTCACTGTCACGTCTTTTGGTTTCCTGAATTTCAAGTTTCTGATCTTCTATAGTTTTGATAAGCTCATCACGACCCATTTTCTTATACAGATCGTTTGCTGTATCCTGTACATTATCAGAAAGTTTGCGTTCACTGCCGTCATTGACAGAATGATCCACATGATTTATATCAGCATATTCCTCTGCCAATGATTTAAATTCAGAAAGAACCTCTCCAAAGCAATCCATCATTTCATCAGAAAATGCCCCGCAAGCTCCTGTTCTTATCATTTCGACAGCCTGATCGTGTGTAAACGCTGCTTTATACGGACGTTCACTTGTCAAAGCATCATAGCAGTCCGCAATAGAAACAACCTGCGCCCATATAGGTATCTGATTACCTACAAGCCCGTCCGGATAGCCTTTACCATCAAATTTCTCGTGATGATAGCGGCATATGTCATAGCAATATGTGAAATATTCATTTCTCTCTACTGAATCAAGTTGATTAAGCAAATCGCAGCCTTTTAAAGTATGCTCTTTCATTATCTTGAATTCATCATACGTTAATCTTCTTGGACTGAGCAAAATAGAATCCGGTATTGCTATTTTTCCTATATCATGCAGGGCCGATGCGGATGATATAAGGTTTATCCTTTCCTCCGTCATATTATATTTTGGATATTTTACTGCCAGCACCCTGAGCATTACTTCCGTGAATTTTTTAATACGATGTATATGTCTGCCAGATTCAACATCACGGTATTCTATTACTGTACTGAGCGTATCAAGCATATCGTTATTAATAGTATTAATTTTCCTTTGCTGAATTTTCAGAGCTTTATTTTGAGAAAGTATCTTAGCTGTTTGTCTTTCCACAAGCTCTTCCAATTCATTTTTGTGCGAATACAATTCCACAAGATTTGCGACACGTTTCATTATCACGTGTGGATTTACCGGAGAAGCAATAACATCGCTGTAAGGCATTTCCATATTAAGGTGCTTTACTCTGTGATCGGTATCACCATTCAAAAGCAGTATTATTGGTATATTTTCAAATATCTTGAGATTCGCAAGTGTTTGGACAGTTTCTTTGCTCATTTTTTCCGCAATACTCTCATTTACCAATACAATAGAAATACTTGTTTTGTACTGCATGATAAAGCGAAATACCAATTCTGCACTATCTGTTTCTACAATTTCATATTGTGAAGAAAACATCTCGTGTATGATTGATTTATTCATTTCTATATTATCTGCTACGAGCATTTTTTTCATAAATTACACCTCTGATAACACACAAATTTCCCTACCCTACATTATACACGAACTACTATTTTTTGTACAGATACTTTTTATATTTTCATAAATAATCTTTAAATCTCCCCCATATTATTTAGTCATATTAACCAAATACAAATTTACTCAAAAGTGGTAAATTTTTATTATTGCAAAAATAGGCTGTTTTTAATATTATGTAATACAGAGAACTGTACATGAACGTACCAATCAATATGGAGGCTTGTTAATGAATATTCAACAGCTTAATCCTTCAAGGATAATGATATCGCTTTGTAACAAGGAATTAGAAAAATTTGATCTCACTTTTGAAAAGCTGAACATGAATGATTATAACTCAAAAATTATGATAGAACAAATTCTTAATTATGCAGAAAGTAAAACAGGAATAGTTCTAAAAGACAAAAGACTTGTAATCGAGACAATGAAATATGAGCAGGGATGTCTTATGCTTATAACTATAGTGAAAAAGCACAGACATAAGCAATACAAGGTCAAGGCACGAAGCAATAGTTACGCTTTCTATTTCGGCAATGCTGAAAATATGCTTAAATGCATTGAACGGCTTTATGTTCAAAATGAGAAAAACGTCCGTTCCTGCATACTCTATGACGGCAAAGGTTATTATCTTGTTCTTATCAATACAATACCGCACGACAACTTTATTTTTATTGTCAAAGAATACTGTTTATCATGCCGCAAGGGAAAATTTTATTGTATGGGACTGAAAGAAAAATACAAATTACTTGTATCTTTTGACGCAATAAATAAAGTGGGGGAAATTCTTTCCCAAAAATAAAAATTCAGGCACAGAAGTAATTATTCCGTGCCTGAATGATTTTTATGCATTTTTGAGAATCTCAATTGCTTTAGCTGTATCTTTAGCCTTAAAAACTCCCGTACCCGAAACAGCAACATCTACTCCCGCATTTGATGCAATTGATGCTGTCTTTTCTGATATGCCTCCATCTGCTTCGATCAGAACATCAAATCCACGGCTCTGTATTTCCTTTTTTATCGCTTGTACCTTCGGCATCATATTCTCCATAAAAGACTGACCTCCAAAACCCGGCTCAACGGTCATAACCAAAACCATGTATACTTTATCAAGATAAGGAAATACTGCTTCCGCCGGAGTTGCCGGTTTAAGAACCAAACCGGGCTTTACGCCGCAGCTTTTAATCTTATTAATAGTTTCATCAATATCCGAATTTGCTTCAAGATGAAATGTAATTATATCTGCGCCGGCATCTGCAAAAGCATCAATATAATTTATGGGATCTGTTATCATAAGATGAACATCAAACGGCAGTTCTGTATACTGGCGCACTGCCTTTATAATAGCAGGACCTATAGTAAGATTGGGTACAAAATGACCATCCATTATATCAAGGTGTATCATATCTGCACCTGCCTTATCTACTTTTATAATCTCCTCACCTATTTTTGAAAAATCGCAGCTCAACAGTGAAGGTGCTACTTTCATTTTTTTCAATCCTTTCCCTTTTCCTTATTATTATACCGATAATTTTCTTAATAAAACAGAAATTATCATAAGCACAAGACAACAGAACAATGTATATATCAAAACCGGAATATTGCTCAAAAGAATGAATCCTGAACCGAAAGACAGTACCATTACAAGCAAAAATCCTATAATGACCGAAAGCGACTGTATAACTATCGAAATAGTTATAGTTGATTTCAATGCTATACATCCTGAAACTGCTGCGGCAAATGCACTCAGCTTTCCGTTGGTTACCATATATGCACGAGATGTCTTCTCCGTACCGGATATTTCTTCCTGACAGATTGTTCCCAGACCTGTAGGAAGTATTTTTATACTGCGCTGATACAGATTAAACTTCTCTGCAACGTGTTCCTGTGTAACATTTTGATCTATGGTTCTGATAATGATATTTACTCCATGACTGGATAGTTCACGCAATGACTCGGCGATTTCATTATCTACCCTATATGTCAGACTGAACATAACTACAAGTTCACCCGCTAATGAAATATAGACAAGTTCGTTTTTCATCTTTCTGTATCTTGTTTCAATTGATTCATCGGGAATTTTGATATTATGTTTCTGCATAAGTTTACGGTTGCCCATCAGTATCCTGTTGCCGCCTATCCATCCCGTAAGTCCAAGTCCGTCATCGTAAGATACACTGTCAACTTTAGGAACCATATATTTTCTATCCTGAATTATAGTTTCAAAAATATGTGTCATAGGTCCGTCAACTGCATACGATACTGCTGCTGCATAACGAAATGCATCTTTCAATTTACTCTGGTCAAACGGGCGCATACCGCTAAGAAAAATATTTCCTTTCGGATAAATCTGTGATGAATCTATCATGATCGCATTTGTATCACTGAATTGTCTTACGGCATCGTAACCTGATATCATAGCGCCCTTATTCAAAATCAAATTGCAAAGGTTCTTCAGCGGCAAATTTATTGCAAGCAAACAACATATTGGTATTGTAATAAATGATGTAAGTGAAAATGTTGAAACACCGCCGATAAAATCTTTTGTAGTAATACCATAAAAGAAACTGTACAGTACACAAAGCGCTACTGTAAACGGTGCGGAAAATGATGCATTATCCTCCACAGGATCAGGAGCGTAGGAAAGCTGCAAAAAGTTGCTCATGAATTTTGATTGTTTTGTATACGCAACAATTGGTCTCTGTACTGGAAGTCCGGAAACCATTCTTTCAGCATTATTTGATTTGGTGTATATTTTTCCAACAAACTTTGCTGACTTGCTGCGCAGAAAACGAAAATTATCAGCTGTTCTCTTAACAATAACAAGCTTTCCCAAACAATTAAACAACAATGCAAGAATTATTGGAAGTGTGTACAAGTTATACGTTCCGTCAAGATAAATATTCGGCAAGAACAATGCAGTAATAGACTGTATTACACCGGCTAATGATGCGGTAGCAATTGCTGTATCACTGTTACCTCTCAAATGGAACAAAGCAACAAACCCGTTTGTTATATAATCTCTTGCGACGAAAACGGACACGGCCATAACAATGAAATTGATTATGCCATAAACCAGCCAACCATTGTGTATCATATTGAGAAAAAGAGATGGCATCAACTCCGCTAAAAATACAGTACAAAGTGCTATTACTGTTGTTACTGTAAGTATTATCGTTTTGATAAAAACTTTGCTGAAACTTTCGTTTATCTCATTTTTTATATCAGATTCGTCTTCTTTGCTATTATAATCATTCAATTCGGTTTTTTCTTCGATAAAATCTTCCTCAAAATCAAATTTGTTTTCTTCTACAGCAAAAAGATCCTTTATTTTCAAACCAAGCTTTTTCTTTTCCTTGGCAACTTTTGGTTTTTTATCTTTTCCCAAAATGTCTTTTGATTGTTCATCAGCTTCAAAAGCAACAGATTCCTCTTTTTTATTTTCCGAAACATTCTTTCCAACTGTCTCTTTTGACTCTGTGGTTGATTTTTCAGGTAGTTTTACTGTAACGTCCGATATTGGCGGAACTGAATTTTTTTCGGCATCTGCATATTTTCTTGCTTTTTCATATTCCGTTCTTACTGTTTTTGTAAACTTTCCTGCCATAACGACAAACGGCGTACTGTCACTGTAATGATACACCATTGCCGACCTTTTTACTTCGGAAAAATTTGTATTAGGAATTTTGGGAGTACTTTCATGTTTTTTCTCCTCATTAACAGACACTGTTTTTTCAGTATCATGAGAAAGTTCATTCTTTCCGGTAGGCACAGCAAATTTATTTTCTGCCGCGTTATTAATCTGAGAATATGATTTATCTTCTGCAACATCGTGTGACAGTTCGTTATTTATATTCCTCGCTTGAACGGTAGTGTTGCCTATTGGTACATCATGTGATAATTCATTTATAGCCGGCTGTTTGGGAACTACAGGATTACTTTCAAACATATCATGTGATAACTCATCATTTTCTTTAACTGTATCATCCTTTGCTGACTCGTTATTTTTACCAACAGATACAGTACTATTTTCTTCGCTATTAACCGTTTCATTTTCCTTTACAAGTCTGTCACTGCTATCTGAAAAATCTTTCACTGTGGAAACAGAAACGGTAACAGGCTTTTTTTGTTTTGCGGATTCTTTTACCTGAAAAACTGTATCCACTGAAATTTCCATTTTTCCGGAATTATTTTTTTGTCCAGACTGTTTGTTTTTATTTTCCTGAATTTTCTCATTTTTCTTTTCCCGTCCCGTTTGCACAGGAGCTCTTTGTGAAGAAACAAATTCTTTTCCTGCCTCAAAATAATCTTGCTGATTCTCCGACCTGTAGACAGGATATTCTTCAATAGCTTTTTCATTTTGCTGAGCAACGTAAGTTATGTCATTTTCCTCATCATCAGACGAAGCAGAAAATAAAACCGTCTCTGTTTCCTCAAATGCTTCCTGCTCTTCATTATTTTTTACTCGAGCAGGCTCATCATACATATTTATCGGTGCAGGCTTTTCATTTGAAAAAATATCATTAAAGTCGTCTGTTTCATCAGAAAAAGTCATACTGTCTTCCGGCTGAGTTACAATATCTGCAAGTTTTGAAAACAACTCTTTACATTTTTTCATAAACGGTGATATATCTTTTTTTCCATCAGTGTCTTTCCCGTTATTTTCTTGAAAGTCGTTTTCTTCCCCATTTTCCGCATGATACGTTTGATGATCTTTTTCATTTTTATGAAATAGTCCTCGGATAGGTGAAATATCCTGCTTACTTGAAACCTTATGATTTTCATCCATATTCCAACAACCCTCCAATTATTTTGCCTTTATATCAAGACGCTGACGTGTAAATTCATACATCAGAATTCCTGCTGCAACAGACGCATTAAGAGAATTTATTCTGCCGGTCATAGGCAAGGATAATATAACATCACATTTTTCACGAAGAAGTTTTCCAAGCCCTTTACCTTCTGATCCTATTATCAACGCTGCAGCACCTTTGAGATCATTTTCACAATATGTTTGTCCGTCCATATCGGCGCCGTATATCCAGCATCCTCTGTCTTTAAGCTCATCTATTGTACTTGCAAGATTTGTAACACGAGCTACAGGTATATATTCATAAGCGCCTGCACTTGATTTCGCTACTATACCGCTTAATCCGGCAGCACGTCTTTTTGGAATTATCACACCATGTGCGCCGGCACACTCTGCTGTACGAATTATTGCACCAAGGTTATGTGGATCTTCTATTTCATCCAACATTATTATGAAAGGTTTTTCTCCTCGGCTTTCTGCCAATGCAAAAATGTCATCAATGCTGCTGTAATCCTTTATTGCTGCTATCACTGCCACACCTTGATGTGATGCATGATTTGTCATAAGATCAAACTTTTTTCTGTCAATTTCTTTTATAGGAATATTTTTTTCCTTTGCAAGCGCAATTATCATTTTGACAGATCCGCTCAGTTCGCCCTTAGCAATCAAAAGGCTGTCTATTGCCCTGCCGGAGCGCAATGCTTCCATAACAGGATTTCGCCCACATATGATATCATTATTTTCTTTTGTTTCATTACGATTCATTGTCTCACCCTATTATCACCAAAAATACAACTACATTATAGCATATATTTCATGCAAATAGAAGAGAAAATTAAAATAATTCAAAAAACGACAAAAAAACAGACCGCACAGAAATTTCTGCACGGTCTGCCAGCGGATTCAATTCACATCATTTAACTGTGATAGTATATTCCTTTGTGGTTGTCTCGCCTGTCTTGTCCATAATCTTAATCATTACGTTGTACTTAACTGCTGATTTAGGAGTAAATGTAGCAGTTGTGGATGTACCAAATTCTGTACCTGCAACTGACCATGTTGTTGCGGACTGCTTCTTGTAATAATATGCATAGTAGTACGGTGCTGTGCCGCCGCTTGCAACGCCTGTCAATGTGATTTTAGTACCGGTTGATACAGAAGATGCACTGATCTTGGAGCTGTTTGTAAGAGAACCGGAAACAACTTCCGTCTTTGGATTTACTTTTACTGTCCAACTCTTTGCAGCTGTCTTGCCGTCCTTATCCTTTACTGTTACACGAACATCATAGCTTGTTGCACTGCCCGGTGTGAATGAACCTGAATTTGTTGTGCTGTACTTTGTGCCGATTGTTGACCATGTTGAAGCAGAAGACTTCTTATACTGGAGAGCATAATAGTACGGTGATGTACCGCCTGTTGC
>CACXGC010000119.1 GCA_902767155.1 uncultured Ruminococcus sp.
AAATTCATAAAACTGTGATAGGAACTTTTATAAATATATTCTTTTTCGGGTATGCTTTTGATTCATCAACCATTTTGTGACATTACCAAAATTAAACAAAACATCAATGTCCCTCGGGCTTGGGGAAGAATTTCAATTAACAGCCAATGTAACCGCTTTGTCAGATGAAACTGTGAAATGGTATTCATCTTCGGGTAAAATAGTCACTGTAAAGAATGGAAAAATCAAGGGAATGTCTGTTGGTACTGCAGTTGTTACCGCACTTGCAAAAGACGGTACAAAAGCAACCTGTACGATAACAGTAAAAAAGGCTCCGAAAACCGTAACACTTACAAAAGGAGTTCTGACTTTGGGCGTAGGTGAAAAATGCTCGCTCGGTTCAGGAGTTGACTCTGATTCAGCTTCGGCAAAACGAACCTACAGAACAAGCAACAGCAGTATTATAAAAATGAACAGAACTGACTGGATAGGTGAATTTACAGCGCAGAAACCGGGTGTGGCTTACGTAACAGTCCGTACATATAACGGAAAAGAATGCACCTGTAAAGTAATAGTAAAAAATGCTCCTAAAACTGTCTCTCTGACAAAAGGAACACTGACAATGTTTGTTGGCGAAAACTTCAAACTCGGTTCAGGGGTTGACAACGGTGCAGCCGCCGCAAAACGAACTTACCGCTCAAGCAACAGCAATATCATAAAAATGACCAGAACCGACTGGGCAGGAGAATTTACAGCAATAAATACAGGTGTAGCTTATGTAACGGTAAGACTGTACAACGGTCTTGAAAAAGCCTGCAAAGTTATTGTAAAAAGGCGTGTAACAGAGCTATGTTTTGAACAAAATATCGCTGTGCTGAATGTTGGGGAAACTTTCGGAATAAGAGCTATTCAGGCTGTAAACCAAGATATTCCCAGTCTTACATATTCTGTCAACAACAGTAATATCGCATCCGTGGATTCAAACGGAGTAATCAAAGCTAAAAAAGTTGGCACTACTGATATAAAAGTAACAACTCAAAACAACGTATCCTCCAACTTTACAGTTATTGTGTCAGGGATAAAGGATAAAGTAACTTTTCCGAAACTCAGTACGACAAATCAGATACTCAATAGTGCAAAACTTTACCCAATGAAAACAAATTATGAACCTGTCGATAAACTTGTTGACAAAATATTCGCAAATATAATTAAGAGCGGAATGACACAGGAACAAAAAGCCAGAGCCTGCTATGACTACGTAACTAAAAACTGTGTGTACGGAGTCGAGGATTCTCCGGATATGTCCTCATACTTCTACAGTCACATGGAAGATCATGAAACTGTACGACTTTCATACAGTATGCTTAAAAATAATACAGGAACTCAGGATAACTGTTCCGCTGCTTTTGCTATACTGATGAGAAGGCTCGGTTTCGAAGCAAATATTGCCAAGGGAAAAGCCATGTTTTCAGAGGGCAATTATGGAAATCATACATGGGTGGATGTGACTGTAAACGGAAAACATTATATATTTGACCCACAGATAGAGAATCGTAATATCGGAAAAAACAATTCCGTATACTATTACTTCTACGGTATGGAAGCTGAAAACAATTACAAAATGTATCGTTACGATTCCATTTCACATATACATGATTTCAGTTGTATTCATGGTGAAGGAATTATGGATTTCACTTCACGCATAACAGTTTCATGTGGAAATCAGAAAATTCAGTGCAGTAAAAAAATACCGGATGGCGAAAATTACAATTACGTATATATTTCTGACTCTTATTCCGATGTCCAAAAGGCTATGTTAAAACAGCAGCAGAAAAAACTGCAACAAGTAAACTTTGAAATTGAAATGCTTAAAGGTCCTGTTCCCTATTACGTTGAGTTGTACGTTGAGCATTGCATAGGAGATAAAGTAACACCAATATGTAAAAAGGTAGTTATAAACAAGACATATGACAATTATTGTAATTTCAGTTGGACTCCGAATTATGGAAAAGGAGAATACAATGTAAAAGTTGCAATTTACTATGCTACAGATAAATCTCCATTTTTTGCAGATAATATGATAAATGCTTTTGACTACTGCACAAAGTATAACTTTTATATGTCCGTAGACTGACAGAGTTGTCATTCTCAAAATACTTAACGCTTGTCTCAGATATTTGAAATGAAAAAAACTTCATTTCCGGGGCAAGCGAATTTTTTTGCAAAAATAAACAACATTGTGCCGTTATATCAAAAAAGGTTACAATAGTACAATTGCAACCTTTCGTGAAATTTTTGTCATAAAATACAAAATTATGAAATAAAGACAATTATCACCAGACACGTTCTTTCGTGTTGGTGAATATTTTTTTCTTAGGTAAAAAAAACTATGTATTTTCTACATATCGCACATATTATTTTCTATGTTGATAAATCAATTTATGTATTTACTACACAGTTTTGATATGATAGAATGTAGTTGATGATAAAAATTTCTATGAAAGGAGAGGTTATAAATCAAACTACCAAAATTTGCTAAAAAATTATGTTCCGTAATTCTTGCTACTATAATGACCACAAGTTACCTTAGTACAAACATTAATGCAGCACAGCTTTCAGATTCTTCTATGGTACAAGTATGTGAACTTGTGGGCAATACCAAATTTATATCAACCAATTATCAACAAGTTTTGCAAAAAATTATCCAAAGTTATCTCAATTACGAAAGTGAACTTGACATTTCATCATATAAAGTTTCACCGTCATATGCAATGTCTTTGCATCTTGCTGCGATAAAAACCACTCCGGAGCTATCATATATTGATAATTCAATCACCTATAGTACAGCTAAAGAACAAGGACAAACATATCTGGTCAAACTCAAACCTCACTACATATATTCAAAAGAACAGGCTAAAAAAATCATACAAGAATATCATTCAGCAGCCGATTTTTATCTCAATCAGGTAAAAGACAATCTTTCTGTCTGTAATGATGATTTTTCAAAAGCACTGCTTCTACATGATGAACTCATACTCGAAAATCGTTATCAGTTGAGCGGAAGTTCCCCATATACACTTATGGTAAAACATTTCGGAAAATGTGAGGACTATACCCGTACTTATGCATATTTGCTTGGACAATTGGGTATACATACGGAAATAATATCTTCTCAGAATATGAACCATGAATGGCTTCGTGCAAAACTTGACGGCAAATATTATAATATAGATGTCACGTGGGATGACCCTACTCCCGATAAACCAGGATTTGCAAACCACGATTATTTCCTGTTAAGTGATAGTGCAAACTACGATCATTACGGTTTCTGCTGCATAAACTCAACAGATAAAAAATATGATAATTCAAGATTTCATAGCTATATTTCCAAAATGTGCAAAGTTAATTCAACCGAAAAAGCTGTTTACGCAACTGACAGTACAAACAAAAAAATCGTAAAATACAATTATGTGACGAATGCTGCTCAGACTATAATTGATCTTAAAGACAGTGTATGGTCAGCCGGTGGAAGAGCTATATGGCCGGGAATATATACAGGACTCGATATGTATAACGGTATTCTGTATTATAATACCGCAGATGCAATATATGCTTATAACCCCAATAACAAAACCATAAACAAGGTAAGCGGAAACAGTTATTCGTATCAGTACTATGGTCTGCGAATCAGAAACGGAAAACTTTATGGTGTAACGGCAGCCAGTCCGAATGTATCAGGTAATGAAGTCTTCATAAAAAGCCTTGTTCCGAATAATCCTACAAGTATAAAGCTGAACAAAACCTCGCTTACACTTGTAAAAGGCAGCAGCGAAACACTCACTGCTTCAATAGCACCGGCAAATGCCGATAATAAAACTGTTACATGGACAAGCAGCAACACAAAAACAGTTACAGTAAATAACGGCAAAATTACCGCTGTTTCTGCCGGAACTGCAAATATTACTGCAAAAACTTCTAACGGAAAAACTGCTGTCTGTCAAGTTACAGTAAAAAATCCGCAGATTGCTGTAAGCGGTGTTTCTCTGAATAAAACTTCGCTGTGTCTTGGAAAGGGAGAAAGCTTTGTTCTTAAGTCTGACATCCTGCCCTCAAACGCAACCAATAAAACTGTTACATGGACAACAAGCAACAACAAAGTCGCTGTTGTTTCAGAAGGAAAAGTAACTGCCAAAGAAAATGGTACTGCTGTCATAACCGTAAAAACAAATAACGGAAAAACCGCAAAATGTACTGTAACCGTCCAAAAAGCTCCATCAAGTGTAACACTTTCAAAAAATACTGTCAATCTCGGTGTAGGAGAATCGTTCTCTTTAAGCTCAAGCGTAAACTATGGTTCAGCCTGTGCAGTATGTACATATCAGACAAATAACAGCAGTATTCTGAAAATGACAAGTACTGAAGTAACAGGAAGTTTTAAGGCACTCAAAACCGGAACAGCCTATGTCACCGTCAAAACATATAACGGTAAACAAGCTGTCTGCAAGGTAATAGTAAAATCTGCCCCGACATGGATAAGCATGGATAAAAAA
The DNA here is from genome assembly GCA_902767155.1 of uncultured Ruminococcus sp. GTDB lineage: Bacteria > Bacillota > Clostridia > Oscillospirales > Acutalibacteraceae > UBA1213. The sequence continues at coordinate 4,530 of CACXGC010000119.1, forward strand.
TCTATTACTATGAAAGTCGGTCAGACAGCATCCGTAAGTTCTTATATAGCATCCAACGCCGGATGTGCGACTAAAACTTATCGCAGCAGTGACAGCAGTATTGTAAAAATGACCAAAACTGACGGGACAGGAGAATTCAAGGCGCTTAAAGCCGGCACAGCATATGTTGTTGTGCGTACTTACAACGGAAAGGAAGCTACCTGCAAGATAACCGTCAAAAGATAATCACAAGTTTATTTGAATACACGGCAAAAAAATGACCCTCCGATGCTTTATGTCGGAGGGTATTATTAATGTTTCCGCAAATGCAGCAGAACATTTTTTGCAGTATCACTTTTTCTTATAGCCGTCTTTGAGAGAGACACTTCTGTTAAAAACGAGTGCTTCCGGCTTACTGTCATTGTCAATGCAGAAATATCCGAGTCTCATAAATTGGTAGTGCATGGGCATTTCTGCACCTTCGACAGATTTTTCAATCTTGCAGTTTTTCAGAACTGTCAGACTTTCGGGATTTATGTAATCGAGAAAATTCTTGTCTCCGACATCCGGTTCGGGGTCAGTAAACAGATTATCGTAAAGTCTTACTTCTGCATCAAGATAATTGTTAGCATCTACCCAATGAACAGTGCCACGTACTTTTCTTCCGTCAGGAGTATCTCCGCCCCTTGTTTCGGGGTCGTACTCTGCATAAACCTCTGTAACTTTGCCGTTTTCGTCCTTTTTGCATCCGGTACACTTTACAATGTATGCAGATTTCAGACGCACTTCATTTCCGGGATAAAAACGGTTGTAACCCTTAACTTTTTCTTCAAGAAAGTCATCAGTCTCGATAAAAACTTCTCTGCTGAATGTAATTGTACGATTTCCGTCCTCAGCTTTCTGGGGATTATTTTCAACCTCAAAAGTTTCTGTCTTTCCTTCGGGATAGTTGGTTATAACAAGCTTTATCGGATTAAGGACACACATTACACGTCTTGCATTTTCGTTGAGGTCATCACGCAGACAATGCTCAAGAAAGCTGTATTCAACAACACTGTTTGTTTTTGAAACGCCTATCTTTTCGCAGAAATTGCGTATAGATGCCGGAGTATATCCACGACGGCGGAGTCCGCAGAGAGTCGGCATTCTCGGGTCGTCCCAGCCTGCAACATAACCATCCTCGACAAGCTGACGGAGTTTTCTTTTGCTCATAACAGTGTTGTTTATTCCAAGGCGTGAAAACTCTATCTGCCTTGGCTTGCACGGAGCGGAAATATTATCAATAACCCAGTCATAAAGCGGTCTGTGTGCCTCAAATTCGAGAGTACAGAGTGAATGTGTTATACCCTCCATTGCGTCCTCAATCGGGTGAGCAAAGTCGTACATCGGATATATACACCATGTATCACCGGTTCTGTGGTGCGGTATGCGGTTTATACGGTAAATAACCGGATCACGCATATTAAAGTTACCGCTTGCAAGGTCTATTTTTGCACGGAGAGTTTTAGTACCCTCTTCAAATTCGCCGTTCTTCATTCTTTCAAAAAGGTCGAGACTTTCTTCGATTGGTCTGTCACGATACGGACTTGTTGCGGGAGTTGTGAGATCACCTCTGTTTGCTCTCATTTCTTCGGGTGTCAGTTCACAGACGTATGCAAGACCTTTTTTGATAAGCTCAACAGCAAACTCGTACATCTGCTCGAAATATTCGGACGCAAAATAAAATCTGTCCTCCCAGTCAAAACCGAGCCACTTAATATCTTCTTTTATTGCGTCGATATACTCAACATCTTCTTTTGTGGGGTTTGTATCGTCCATACGAAGGTTACATATACCATTGAATTTCTCTGCCATTCCGAAGTCAATGCAAATTGCTTTTGCATGACCGATATGCAGATAGCCGTTCGGTTCAGGCGGAAAACGAGTATGAACCTTTTTACCCTCATATTTACCACCTTCAGCAATGTCTTCTGTTATGAAGTCATAAATAAAATTGCCTGGGGCGGTTTCGTTCTTTATTTCCTCTGCCACTTATATTCCTCCCATGAAATATATTTTTCAAGTTTTCTTTTTCTTCTCATTTGTCCGTTATATTTACGCTGATAGTGAAACAGCAGATATTCTTTCTTACCGATGGCGCCAGAGGTTATTTCCTCCTGTTCTCCAAAAAGTGCTGCAGAGGGTGTTTCTGGTCGTCCGGCACAAAAGGGACAATCCGGATTGTTGCATGCTTTGCTGAACCACACATCGCAGTCAAAGCAAACAATACTGTCGTATTTGTGATAGAAAAACGTATCCCCTCCGCATACGGGACAAGCACTATGCAAAAAAGAGCAATATCGCTCCAGTTTTTTTCGCCTGTAAAACTGCTGAAAATGAATTTTTCTGCGGTTTTTCTTTTTCAAACAAATCACCTCTGCGGAATCACTCCGCAAAACATCCATTGGATAATTTTTGTCTGACTTCCATCAAAGCAAATCCCAGTAGGTTCTCACCCTTCCATTTGAAAGGATTCTCAATGTCCGGAGCGTCTGCCGGTATACCGATACCCCATATTCTGTCATAAGGACTTGCTTCCACCAGCACTCTGTCCCCTGTTTTCAGCAGAAAATCCAGCAGTGCAGGGTTTTGTGAAAATTTTGCTATATTGCCGCTTACAACAATATTGTATTTATGTTTGTCCCATACATCGCTGTCAAAATGGCGGATGAGTCTGCCCAGCTTTTTATATTCACCGGGGTTATCTGCCTGCATGATTTTTTGCAGTACCTCGTGATCGTCAAAAAGAATAGCTTTTTGTGCCATCATATACTGCTCAGCAGTATGATATTCTGTTCCGCCAGCGGTGAATTTACATTCATACCACTGACTGAAACAGGTCTTTGTGATAGTATCCTTCTGATGATGTCCCCAGAAGAAAATATACTTGAAACGCTTTCCCTCACAGTACATATCACATAATTCCTGTATATTCATAAAATATCACC
>CACXGC010000120.1 GCA_902767155.1 uncultured Ruminococcus sp.
CTCAACGCAGACAGAAGCGGAACATATAAACTGTATTGGGCAGATAATTACGGTGCGTTGGACGGCTATTATCCTATCAAAGAAATGACTTTGAAATCAGGAGAAAGCGGTTCTGTTAGTTTGGGATATCATACGGTTATTCCTGCGAATGCAACAAAGATAATTGCTGTAACTGATTCTTTGAACACGAGCGATGCGTATTCTGTTTTTACAATTCCTATTTACAAAAGATTTAGCTCTGCAAGCGGCGATTTCCTTTATTCGTTCAGCACATACTCGGATATTCATATTGACAAAGGCAGCCTTTGGTATGTAAATGCTGAAAAAAATTTCAAACAAGCTTTGAAGTACAGCGGTGAAAAAAATACTGATTTTATTGTAGTATCAGGTGACTGTGTAACAAACGATTCAGGTCCCGACAAAGAATGGAAAGCTTACGAAAAGATACTCAGCGAAAGTGATTATGTGAATCCCATATGGGAATCCGACGGAAACCATGACCTTCGTCAAGACGTTTCAAGCGGACTTAAATCATTCATAAAGGGCAGCGGAACAGACGGTTCGCAAAGCGGTAAATCATACTTTTCAATGATTGAACCGACTACCGGAGATTTGTTTATTTTTATGTCCATTGAACTTGACAAATCACCTAACAAAACTGATGTGTTTTCTAATGAACAGTTAGCATGGGTATCCGAAACGATAAGAAATAACTATAATGACCGCAATATATTTATAGTACAGCATTCGCCTATCAAGGGATACGGTGCCGGTGACAGAATGGATAATCCTTATTATGGCGGTATGCTTAATCCTGACCATTCTTCAACAAAGCAATTCAAGGCATTACTTGAACAATATCCGAATGTAATGTTCCTTTCGGGTCATACGCACGAAGACTTTACAATGGATTACAACTATTCCGATGAAAACGGAACTTCCGCAAATATGATTCATACTCCGTCGCTTGCCGGTTCTACAATGCCTAATTCAAGTGATAACGGACTTGAAAGAAACGGCGGCAAAGGATTTAATTCACAGGGATATTATGTAGAAGTTTACGAAAACGAAATAGTATTCTATGGAGCAAATATTACTGACGAGAAAATCTATCCGAATTACAGTTATATAATGGAAGGTTCGAGAACTTCGGAATCTCTTTTACGCAACCCGCAGGAAGAAGTTCCGCTTCTCAACAACACGGTTGACATTACGCAGGAACTTGCTAAAACATCTTACGTGTTGTCACAGTATTACCAATACGCTTCATACGACAGTTATCAGTGGCTGAAAAAACTCTATTATATGCACAAGGGTGAAACAACCGCAGATGAAAGCGTTATGCTGCAATTTGAAGACGCCATTACTTCTTTGTCGACATATACAGGTCATATAAGCTATAATCCTCTTTATAAGACATATTATTTCAGAAATAACAAGAAGTGGGATAATGTATATCTTTATGCGTGGACAGGTTCGTCATCTAACGCAAGCTGGCCCGGTAAGAAGCTTGAAAAAATCGGAACGAACGAAAGCGGCGAAGGCATTTACAGCGTAACATTCAACACAGTCGGCGAATACCGGAATATAATTTTCAGTTCAGGCAGCAACACCAATCAGACAGTTGATATTGCTCTTCGTGATTACGAATATAACGGATTTTACATTAGTGGCTCATCAGACGGAAAATATAAAGTCGGAAATTTCGACTATAATGGCGAAACTCCGCCGGAAGAGCCTGTGGTAGTTGAACCTGAAACTCATGATGATATGGCTCTCATATACTACATTAAAGAAGAACACGACTGGTCGGATCACAGTAACCTGTTAACATACGTTAAAAACGGTATCTATAAGATAAGTTATGATGCAACCAGTGACAAAACTTTCAGTTTCAGCCTTTATGACAAGACTACCAAAAAATATTACAGTCTTAAAGAGAGTAAAAAACCTACCTACTCACTCGGTGAGACTTTCAAGTATACAGTGAAAGAAATGTCATCAAGAGGAAGCAGCGTTTCTATTTATGGTCTTTACGACGAAGCACACATTGATATCGAATATAATTCCAATACAAAGGAAATTACAGTAATTTGTCCGCAGCCTGAACCACCTGCTCTGATAAATAATTCTAATATCAGTGCAGACACAATAAAGCTCGGCGAAAGCGTTACTCTCAATGCATTGGCAGAAGGCGGTACGACTCCGTATACTTACAATTATTACTTCAAGCAGGATTCGGAAGATGAATGGTCAAGGATTAACGTATTAGATACTGCGGTTTCAGCTGCTTTTAAGCCTGACGCTGCGGCTATATACAACGTAAATGTTGTTGTAACCGATTATTTAGGCAAAATGGCTGAGAAATCATTCAATATTACTGTTAATCCGGCTACGCTTAAGAACGAATCCACAGTTAGTGCATCTAATGTAAATGTTGGAACAAGCGTTAAAATTAATGGTTTGGCATCAGGCGGTGTAGGTAATTACACTTACGAATTTTACTACAAAAAGCAAGGTGCAAGCAGTTGGTCTAAATTTGGTTCGTCTTATCAGACAGCAACAACTGCAACCTTGAAAGCATCGTCAGCAGGAACATTTATTGTAAGAACTTACGCCAAAGACGGTCGGTCTGCATCAGTTAAAGACTTTACAATAAAGTTCACAGCTCCTTTGGCAAATAATACGACTGTAACGTCAACAAATCCTGCGGTAGGCACAGCCTTAACGATTAAAGGGGCGGCATCGGGCGGCACAGGCAATTATACGTACCAGTTCTATTATAAAAGACAGGGTGCAAGCAGTTGGTCAAAGTTTGGCTCATCTTATCAAACAGCGACAACAGCAACCTTAAAAGCATCATCGGCAGGAACGTTTATTGTAAGAACTTACGCAAAAGACGGCAAGTCATCTGTAGTTAAAGATTTTACAATTACTTTCGGAACATCGGCACTCAGTAATAAGACAACAGTTACAACAACTACGCCTAAAGTAGGAACAGCCGTAACAATTAAGGGAGCAGCATCAGGCGGCACGGGCACTTATACATACGAATTTTATTACAAAAGACAAGGTGCGAGCAGCTGGTCAACATTTGGAGCAAATTACAGAACCGATACAACAGCAACCTTAAAAGCATCATCGGTGGGCAGCTTTGACGTCAGAGTCTATATAAAAGACAGTTCGGGCAAAGCTTCGGTTAAGAATTTTACGATTACATACTCCAAGTAATATTGTTACAATCTTGTAATTGAATACTCTGTGATACAAAACTGCATCTAAATCATAATTTGGTTTAGGTGCAGTTTTAAAAAATATTATTTATAATCAAGTTTTTGGCAGATTCAAAGACAGCGTATTTGAAATCTGTTTACAGACGGTGAAACTCCTTGTTGTTCAGCGTTCTGCCGGAATATTCATTCAAAAATCAATGCTAAATGTTTCTAATTCTAAAATTAAAGATAAGAGGTTGAAAATATGATGAGTAACAATGATAAAAAACGAGCTTTGAAACAGCTTTTAATTTTGGAAGGTTTTCCGATTTAATATAGGAAATTATAAAACAGTCAGACGCTGTTAATAATATAATTTATGTATTAATTTGTTTAAAATTTCAATATTTTTACAGTAAAGTTAAAAAGACTGGAATAAAGTGAAAATGTTGTAAAATACAGAAAAAAATAGGGAAATTTGTCGAAAATGTATTATTAAGGGATTTGCTATTAACCGCCGGATTTTTTGAAAAATAGTTGTGCAAAAAACTTTAACAGGCTTGACTTTGCACCTAATTTGTTGATAGTGGGTTTAAAACGATAGAATATAAATAAA
>CACXGC010000121.1 GCA_902767155.1 uncultured Ruminococcus sp.
CACGGGGATAGCTCGTTGATACTGTACGGGTTGCCGTACTTGAGCGAGAAGCCCCCACCTCTATAGGTGGGGGAGTATGTCACTTTTCTATTGAAAAAAAACATAGAAATAGGTTAAAATAGTATATGTAGGTGCAGTGTGTTTCGTATGTGGCTACAGAAATTGCTGCACAATGTTCGTGCGGAAATTATTATCCGCTCCGAACAAATGGCGGTGCTTTACAAAGACCGCAAAAATTGACAGCGGTGCTGAAACCGCCGGAAAGGAAGTAATTAGAATGAACTATCTTAACAAGAAAACTGTTGAGGACATCGACGTAGCAGGCAAGAAAGTTCTTGTTCGCTGTGACTTCAACGTACCGTTCGACGGTGAGGGCAATATCTCTGACCCTAAGAGAATTGATGAGGCTCTCAAAACAATCAAATACCTGATCGACAAAAAAGCAAAGGTTATTCTCTGCTCTCATCTTGGTCGTCCGAAGGGCGAATTCAATATGAAGTATTCTCTCGCTCCGGTAGCAGCTTATCTTTCAAAGGCTCTCGGCTTTGAAGTGAAAATGGCAGCTGACGTTATAGGCGAAAGCGCACAGAGCATTGCTGCTTCTCTCCAGGACGGCGAAGTTGAACTTATCGAAAATGTTCGTTTCCACAAGGAAGAAGAAAAGAATGACCCTGAATTCGCAAAGAAACTTGCTTCCCTCGCAGAGATCTATGTGAACGATGCTTTCGGTACAGCTCACAGAGCACACGCTTCTACAGCAGGTGTTGCTGATTATCTGCCGGCAGTTTGCGGCTACCTCATTCAGAAGGAAATTACTGTTATGGGCGGCGCTCTTACAGAACCGAAGAGACCTTTTGTTGCAATTCTCGGCGGCGCTAAGGTTTCCGACAAGATAGGCGTTATTACTAACCTCCTCGACAAGGTTGATACACTTATCATCGGCGGCGGTATGGCTTATACATTCATGAAGGCTCTCGGCTATTCAACAGGTACTTCTATCTGCGAACTTGACAAGGTTGAACTCGCTAAGGATATCATGGCTCAGGCTAAGGCAAAGGATGTAAAATTCCTCATTCCTATGGATACAGTTGTTGCTACAGAGTATAAGCCCGATGCAGAGAATAAGATCGTAGACTCCGACAAGATCGAGGCTGATTGGATGGGTCTTGATATCGGTCCTAAGACCAGAGAAATGTTTGCAAAGGCTCTTGACGGTGCAGGCACAGTTGTATGGAACGGTCCTATGGGCGTTTCTGAGTGGGAGAACTTCGCAGCAGGTACTATCTCTGTTGCAAAGGCAGTTGCTGAAAGCGGTGCTATCTCCATTATCGGCGGCGGTGACTCAGCAGCAGCAGTTGAAAAACTTGGCTATGCTGACAGAATGACTCACATCTCAACAGGCGGCGGCGCATCTCTCGAATTCCTTGAAGGTAAGGTTCTTCCGGGTATCGCTTGCCTTAATGACAAAGACTGATTTGAAAATCTAAGTCAATAATCGTAAAAAGGTCGGGGGAGGGCAGTGCCCTTCCCCATTGTTAATATTAAATAATTGGGGGTTTTTAAAATGAACAAGGAACTCAGACAGGTTATTATCGCAGGTAACTGGAAAATGAACAAGACTCGTCCGGAGGCAAAGGCTCTTATCGAAGACCTTAAGCCTATCGCTGAAAAAGCAACCTGCGGCGTTGTTATCTGCGTACCGTTTACAAATCTCGAAACAGCGGTTGAACTTACAAAGGGTACAAACATCAAGGTCGGCGCCGAAAACGTACACTTCAAAGAGAGCGGTGCATATACCGGCGAAATTTCTGCCGCTATGCTGACAGAAATCGGTGTAGAATATGTTATCATCGGTCACAGCGAAAGAAGACAGTATTTCGGCGAAACAGACGAAACTGTAAACCTCAGAACAAAGGCAGCTCTTGAAGCAGGTCTCAAGCCTATCGTTTGCGTTGGTGAAATACTCGATGAAAGAAAAGCTGACATCACAAAGGAAGTTATTTCAAGACAGATAAAGCTCGATCTTGCAGGTGTTTCCGCTGAGGATATCAAAAAGACAGTTATCGCTTACGAACCTGTATGGGCTATCGGTACAGGCGAAGTTGCAACCGATGAACAGGCTCAGGAAGTTTGTGCTTTTATCCGTGAAACCCTTGCTAAACTTTACGATCAGGCAACTGCTGATGCTGTTACAATCCAGTACGGCGGCTCTATGAATCCGAAGAACTGTGCAGGTCTTCTTGCTCAGCCCGATGTTGACGGTGGTCTTATCGGCGGCGCATCACTTAAAGCTGCTGATTTCGGCGTACTCCTTGACACAGCAAGCAACGGCTGATTTTTTTAATAATGAAACGGAAATATCGGGCGAGTTTTCACCCGATATTTTCACTGTATATGTGTGGAAAATAATTATGAAAGGAATAATTTCAATATGAAAAAACCCTTAGTGTTAATGATATTGGACGGTTTCGGTATCGGTTCAAATTACGGCAATGCTATCCGTACAGCTAAAAAGCCGAATATGGAACATATTTTTTCAACCAATCCATGGGGACTTATCGCTGCTTCCGGTATGGATGTAGGTCTGCCGGACGGTCAGATGGGCAACAGCGAAGTAGGTCATACAAATATCGGTGCAGGCCGTTTTGTTTATCAGGAACTTACAAGAATTACAAAAGCTATCAAAGATGGCTCTGTGCTGAAAAATGAAGTACTCGTCAAGGCAATGAAAAATGCCGCTGAGGACGGAAAAGCACTCCATTTTATGGGACTTCTTTCTCCGGGAGGCGTTCATAGCCATAATACCCACCTTTACGGTCTTGTTGAAATGGCTAAGACTATGGGCGTGAAGAACGTTTATGTTCATGCTTTCCTTGACGGACGTGACGTTCCGCCTTCAAGCGCAAAGGAATATATCGAACAGTGTGCCGCAAAACTTGATGAAATCGGTCTTGGCAAAATCGCTACAATTTCCGGACGTTACTACGCAATGGACAGAGATAATAATTTTGACCGTGTTGAAAAAGCTTATGCTGCACTTGTCTATGGCGAGGGCAATAAGGCGGCTGATGCAGTTGAGGCTATAAGCAACTCTTATGCAGATGGCGTAACGGATGAGTTCGTCATTCCTTGTGTATGCGTTGAAAATGCAACAATCAAGAGCGGAGACAGTGTTATCTTCTATAACTTCCGTCCCGACAGAGCAAGAGAAATTACCCGTACTTTTGTTGACCCTGATTTCAGCGGTTTCGAGAGAAGAAACGGTTTCTTTCCGCTTAACTATGTCTGCATGACACAGTACGATGCAACTATGCCCAATGTTGAGGTTGCTTTCAAACCTCAGCAGCTTACAAATATGTTCGGCGAATATATTTCCGAAAAGGGTCTTACTCAGCTGAGAATTGCCGAGACAGAAAAATATGCGCATGTAACATTTTTCTTCAACGGCGGCGTTGAGAACGTCAGCGAGGGTGGGGACAGATGTCTTATACCTTCACCAAAGGTAGCTACTTACGATCTCCAGCCGGAAATGAGCGCCTATGAGGTTACAAAAAATGTTGTTGAGAGAATCGAAAGCGGCAAGTATGATGTTATCATTCTGAACTTTGCTAACTGTGACATGGTTGGTCATACAGGCGTGTTTGAAGCGGCAGTAAAGGCTGTTGAGGCTGTAGACGATTGCGTTGGTCAGGTTGTAAAAGCCGTTAAAAAGCTGGACGGCGTTGTACTTATCACAGCAGACCATGGTAACGCTGACAAGATGCTTGATGAAAACGGTGAGCCATTTACTGCGCATACTACCAACATGGTGCCGTTCGTTGTTGTAAACCATCCGTGCGAACTTCGTGACGGTGGTCGCCTTGCTGATATCGCTCCTACAATGCTCAAACTGCTCGGACTTCCTCAGCCAGAGGAAATGGACGGCGTGAGCATTATAAAATGAAACTTTGATAAGTAAAAAATTCAGGCTGTCGCATATCGTTGCGGCAGCCTGAACTTTTTATTGGAAAATATTATAAACGGATTCTGACTTTTTTACCGTTATCGCCTGCATACACAATATATCCGTCCGAAAGCATCTTTGACATTGTATTTTTCAGCGTATTAACGGTTTCTTCATCACTGTCAATACTATATTTGATTTCAAAATTAATATCAAACAGCTGGTTAAAATAACGGTCATCTGATGACGACTTTTTCTCTTCAAAGGTGACAGTAACTTTCGAAGTGTCAAAACCTTCGAGAGCCTTTTTATCAGGCTCATATGATAATTTGCCAAGCTCAATTTTGTTTTCACCGTCAGGGGTAACGTGTCTGATACTAAGCGGTTTCAATACACTTTCCCATTTGCTTGAACTGTCAGAACCAAAACTTGTGCTGCCATGTGTGAATCCGGCAAAATAATAGGGATGACCGTCCAAAGATACTATGTTGTATATATTTGCGCTTGCGTTCTCGTCGGTGCTTTCAAATTTATAGTCTTCCGGTATCTGCGAAATTGTGTCGCTCAGCGGAACTTCGTGTTTTTCCCCAACAAATGAGAAGGCGAAAACAAAATCTGAAGGTTTCAGCTCTGCATCACATACTATTTCGATTGAATAGGCGGTGAAATCATCTTCGCCGACCTTCTTAACAGTTGACATAGAGGAAGAATAACGGCTGCGGTCTGTACTGCCGTCTGCTAATTTGATAGACGGTTTTCCGTTGCTTATGCCGTAGAAACGAGGAGACGACATTAAAACTGTTATTATTTTGACTTTTTCGAATGATTCTAATTTTGAATCTATAAGTTCTGCATTGTATGGCATTTCTTTTATCATAAGGGTATCGAGCTGCATATTTTCTTCATTGAAACGAGGACCGGAAACTTTTGAACTTTCTTCGGCAGAACTTTCGGCTTGACTGCTTTCTTCGGTACTGCTTTCTGTTACATTACTTTCTTCTATGCTTTTCTCAGATTCGTTGCTTTCTTCCGAGGTGCTTTCAGTTGTTTTACTTTCTTCGGTGCTGATTTCTTTATCCACATTTTCAGAAACTATGTTACTTTTAACTGTACCGGTGTCGGTTTTGCTGTCAGAATTGTTGCAGCCGGCGATTGAAACGACGAGCACGGATGAAAGAATGGTGGTAGCTATAATTTTTTGAATGAAAGAATTTTTCATCGTAATGACCTCCAATTTGTATATGTTCTTATACTAACATATTTTGTGGAGAATGTAAAGATTTATATCAGACGGCAATTTGATTGGCAAAAGGTGGTTACTATAATACAAATAGTATTGATAGATTCTTTGATAAAAGCAGATATTATGACATTTTAATACAATTTGTAGAACTACAAAAAAAGTTGGAAAAAGGTGTTGACAAAAGGAGATGGATATGGTATTATAACAAAGCTGTCGCACG
>CACXGC010000122.1 GCA_902767155.1 uncultured Ruminococcus sp.
AACGGAGAAAAAATCATGCGAAATAAAGTTGTGCAGTTATCATTATTCGACACTTACACAGATGTACTTGACAAGATGGAAGATCATAAGTTGGAACCTATAGAACTCCTTGAAAAGTACATTGATTTTGATGCTATTATCCCACAGCAGTTTTATTATTCATATTATTGCAGCTATGTGAGGAAACGCATCAATACATTACAACTAATTCGGAAACCTCATTTGTACTTTAAGATGTAGCACAGTTTACCTGTCTCGGTAAATCAGGCGGTAAAAAACGTTCTCTGCGAATTAAATGGGTTTGTCATAAATCAATTCAGCAAGGCAATAAACGAATTTGTACCTGTGAAACACCTTGCACTGATTCATCTACAAATCTGATTTATTCCTTGCCGGATGTGTTCAGCTTGTTGGTGTTATTTTAGCAAAGGCTATCCATAAAACTAAGCTTTACAAGAATGTCCGAAAACTCGTTTTTTCTTTTGCGGAAACTTTATCTTGTGGTTTTACAATCTACTATTTAAACAATAGGCAAATATTTCAAGATAATGTACATAAATGGAACAAATGGAATAACGCTGTCAAACCTATCAAGTATACCTCCATGACCCGGAATAACATCTCCATAATCTTTAACAGAATATGCTCTCTTTATAACCGAAAAACTAAGATCACCAAGAATAGACAATACTGAGCCACCAACACCTATTATAATCAGACTCAAATAATTAATTTCAATAACATCATGGAAAATCAAGTCAAAAATCAAGGATCTAAACAGCAATGCAATAACAATCGTGGTCAAAATGCAGAAACATACACCACCTATTGCACCTTCGACAGTTTTTTTGGGACTTATTTTTGGACATAGTTTATGCTTACCAAAAAACACTCCTGTAAAATATGCACCAACATCTGCGAGCCACGGAACAGCAATAGCCATAACAAAATACATTATTCTATGATCCGAATCCAATTCTTTCATAGAAACTATTGCAGACATACAAATTGTAATAAGCAATGTTATACTGTAAGTATACGCAAAATCTTTAAAAGATATTTTTTCATGGCAAAATACAATCATAAACATCATAATTGCTGTATAACCAAAAAAAAGAATATATGAGAGATCATACATAAATAGGAGCGGATAAATTCCTGCAAAAGCCATACTTGTAATGCTTATCTGAAACAATTTAAGAGTTTTAATTGCTTTACAGAATTCATAAACCGCTGCAATACATATTATTGATATTGCGATATCTATTGCAATTTTAAAAAAGACACTCAATACCACTACTGAACCAAAAACCAGTATAAGTACTCCTGCTGACTTTATTCGCTCAAGCATTCATACACCCCCGAAACGTCTGTTCCTCTTATTGAACTCAAGGATAGCATTGTCAAAACACTCTTCATCAAAATCAGGCCAAAGAGTTTCAGTTGAATAAAATTCTGAGTATGCTGACTGAAACAACAAAAAATTACTCAACCTGAATTCACCACCAGTGCGTATTATAAGGTCAGGGTCCGGTTCATTTGCAGTATAAAGTCTTTTTGAAATATCATCTTCTGTAATCTTATCCGGATCAAGAGCATTATCTCTTACTTCCCTACCTATCTGTTTTACTGCGCGAAGTATTTCACTTCTTGAACCGTAATTCATAGCTATATTCAAAAGCATTCCTTTTCTGTCTTTGGCAACTTCTTCCGACTCATTGATAAGTTTGATCAACTTAGGCTCGAACACACTTCTATCACCGATAAAAACAACTTTTATATCATCATAGCGAAAATCTGTAAGTAGATCAATGAGATATTGTCTGAATAATCCCATTAATGCATTTACCTCTTCGATCGGACGTTTCCAATTTTCTGTAGAAAAAGCATATAGTGTAAGTATTTTCACACCTGTTTTACTTATATATCTTGTAATTTTACGAAAATTCTGAGCACCGTATCTATGCCCGATGCTCCTTGGTAATCCTCGTTTTTTTGCCCATCTACCATTTCCATCCATAATTATTCCAACATGTTGAGGAATATAAATTCCAGAATTTTTATCTAACATTGCATCACACACCTTAACCAAATAATTAAAATATGACAACAGACAAAATTTATCTGCTCTCAATTTTTAATTAAATTATATAAATCAATTGTAACCCGGCAGGGTATAAAAACCCTGTCGGGTTCAGATATGTGTCAAATCTCCATAACTTGCTTTTGCTTTTTCTCAGTCAAACTCTCAATTTTTTTAATATTATTGTCAGTAATGTCCTGAATCTTCTTTTCTCCGTGTTTCTGATCGTCTTCAGTAATTTCGCTGCTTTTCTTCATAGCTTTAAGTTTCTCCATTGCTTCTCTTCTGATAGCACGAACAGCTACTTTTGCTTCTTCACCCATTTTAGCAATATCTTTAACGATTTCCTTACGTCTATCCTCTGTAAGTGGCGGAAAAACCATACGAATAAGTTTACCATCGTTCTGAGGATTAATACCTATATCAGAAGTTTGTATAGCTTTTTCAATTGCTCTGAGAAGCGAAGCATCCCAAGGCTGAATTGTAAGAGTTCTTGCTTCTGTTACTGAAACAGCTGCAATCTGGTTAATGGGTGTAGGAGAACCGTAATAATCGACCCTAACCTTGTCAAGAACCGACGGATTAGCACGACCTGCACGAATTTCCGCAAATTCTGTTTCCAGATGGTTTACTGACTTTTGCATTTTATCCTCAGCATTTTTAATCACTGTTTTCATTTTTATACCTCCAATTATTCTACAATAGTACCAACATTTTCACCGCATACTGCTGCAACGATATTATCAGGATTTTCGAGACTGAATACCATAACAGGAATGTTATTATCTTTACAGAGTGCTGCTGCTGTGCTATCCATTACGCCGAGCCCCTGATTAAGTACATCATGAAATGAGATAACATCATACTTTTTTGCATTGGGATTTTTCTTAGGATCACTATCATAAACACCATCTACCATAGTTGCCTTAAGTACTATATCAGCCTCTATTTCACCGGCTCTTAAAGCAGCAGCTGTATCTGTTGAAAAGAATGGATTTCCAGTTCCACAACCAAACACCAATATTCTTCCTTTTGCAAGATGACGAATCGCTCTATTTCTAATATAAGGTTCTGCAACCTGTTGCATTGAAATAGCTGTTTGAACTCTTACCTCCAAATCAAGCTGTTCAAGACAATCACACACGCCGAGGGCATTAATTACTGTTGCTAACATACCCATATGATCTGCTCTTGTTCTGTCCATCTTTCCACTGGAACGACCTCTCCAAAAGTTTCCACCACCTACGACAATAGCAACTTCTACTCCCATATCATGAAGTTTTTTGATAGGCTCACAAAATCTTTGAACGGTATCAAAGTCAATTCCATGTTTTTCTTCGCCTGCAAGTGATTCTCCACTAAGTTTGATTAAAACTCTCTTGTATTTAGGCTCCATAATAATATCCACTCCTAATATAATAATTCATCATACTTATTTTACTATAACAGACTGATAAAGTAAAGTATAAAATGTTATTTTTTACATCTTAATTTATTCATATTTATTTTATGTAATTTTTAGCACTGATTTTATCTTTTATACTTCCTACTATTGAAAATATTATAAGTACGCACAGATTTACAAGTACAATACTCGCTCCAGTCGGAGTAGCTAAATAATACGATACTACAAGACCTATAAAAAAGCTTGTAATAGAAACAATAGCAGAGGTGATTGTTACCATTTTAAAACACTTGCATATACGCATTGAAATAATAGCTGGAAAAATTATCAAACTTGATATCAACAAAGTTCCCATTAGTTTCATTCCAATAACTACTGTTAGTGCTGTTAATAACGCAATAAGCATATTATAAAGCCCGACTTTAGTTCCGGTAGCTTTAGCAAAACTTTCATCAAATGTTACTGCAAAGATTTTGTTATAGAAAAGAATATATAAAATCATAACAACTGCGAAAACAGTCCAACATAGAACAATATCACCATTTGACAAGGAAAGAATACTGCCAAAAAGATAGTTCTCTATATCTGTATTTACACCTGAAAGTGACGCTGCTGTAATACCGATAGCCAAAGCACCTGTAGAAATTAGTGCAATTGCAGCATCCCCTTTTATTTTACTATTTTCACTTATCCTAAGCAAAAAAAATGCTGAAACAATGACTATAGGGATAGAAAACTCTAAAGGCGGAAAGCTTGCCGCCGAACCGATTGCCAAAGCACCGAAACCCACATGAGAGAGTCCATCTCCGATCATCGAATATTTTTTAAGCACAAGACTTACTCCTAAAAGTGCAGCACAAATAGATATTAGTATACCTCCAATGAGTGCACGTATCATAAATGAATGTTCAAAAATTGATGTTATATCAAGCAATTAAACTCACCTTATTTATTAAAATTATCCTCAGAAAAGAAATATTTTCCCATAGGACTTTCCATATACTCTGATGTAGTTCCGAAAAAACTTTTATCAAAATTTAAGTGAAGAATATGATCAGCATATTTTACAGCGGCAAAAATATCATGTGATACCATGATAACAGTTATTTTTTCCTTTGAATTCAATTCTTGTATCAATCTGTACATTTCTTCTGTCACAATAGGATCAAGACCCGTTACAGGTTCGTCAAGCAACAAAAGCTTTCTTCCTGCACACAAGGCTCTTGCTAACAAAACTCTTTGTTGTTGTCCACCAGAAAGATCACGATAACTACGCTTTATCAATTCTTCAAGTCCAAGCTTTTTTATATTGTCATGTGCAATCTGTTTATCTTCTTTGGAATAAAACGGTCGAAATCCATGACTATTCAATCTTCCTGAAAGAACTACCTCAAAAACACTCGCTGGAAATTCTTTTTGCATTGGAGTTTTTTGTGGTAAATATCCTATTTCATTTAATCCAAGTCCGTTACATCTTACGATTTTTCCAAGTGCAGGTTGCTTAAGTCCCAGCAAACCTCTTGTAAGTGTACTTTTTCCCGAACCATTCTCACCAACAATACACAAATACTCTCCACTGTATACAATAAAATTCAAATTTTTAACAACGCCTACATTTTCATAAGAAAAGGATACGTTTTCACATTTTATAAGCTCTTCCATTTAGGATAAAGCCTCCTTAAGGTTTTTCAAGTTTTTCTGCATTACCGAAATATATGTTTCACCTTTGTCAAACATTTTCTGGGACAAATTATGGCATGAATTCATTTCAAGCTTTTTAGCTCCTGTAGCCTCACATATAGTATCAGCAATTTTTCCGTTAGAAAACTCTATAGTAAAAACTACTGGTATATTCTTTTCTTTTACCTTTTTTATAAGAAAAGATACAGTCGATGCACTCGGTTCCATATCAGCGGTACATCCTGGGAATGCAGCAAAATAAGCAAGATTATATTCATCAGCAAAATATCTGAATGGAAATCTATCTGCAAAAATCATCATCTTGTTTTTTCCGTTTTCAACAACTTCTCGTATATCATTATCTAATACATTAAGTTTTTTGGCATATTCTACATAATTTTTCTCATATTCATTCTTATGATCCGCATCAAGCTCTTTTAGTTGTTGTGCTATTTTCTGAGCGATTTTAGAAGCATTTTTTGGTGATGTCCAAACATGTTCGTCATATTCGATTTCGTCACTCTCTTCCTCATGTTGTGTCATACCATCAACAATATCCTCCTGAACTGTATCCACACAATCCATCATAACAATTACTCTTCTTGGTTTCTTGTCATCTGATTCAAGCAAATCATTCACCCATTCATCCGATTCTCCTCCTGTATAAATGAACAAGTCAGCATCTTGAACACGAATTATATCCTGTGGAGTTGGATCAAAAGTATGACTTTCCATTCCCGGTTTCAAAAGCATGGAAACGCTCACATATTCTCCACCTATTTGTTCTGCAAAATCATATGGTGGGAATATAGTTGTAACAATTTTTAATTTTCCTTCATCCTCATTTACATCTTGAGATTTACAGCCAACAAAACAAAACGCTATCATAATTATCACAAGAATAATTGATATTAACTTTCTCATTTTTTACCTCCATCAGCTTCATATTCTTTTCCACATTCCTCACAAATTCCGTAAAAAACTGTACGAAATAAATCAAGCTTGAATCCATGTTCTTCAAGAATATGCATACATATTTTTGAAACATGACTACAGTTTAGATGTATCAATTTGCCGCATTTTTCACACTTCAAATGAAAATGTTTGTGACATTGATTTATCTGGTCAATATATTGGAAACATGCAGATGTTGTTCCATCTATTATAAATTTGCGCACCAATCCCTGTTCCAATAACTTATCAAGATGACGATAAATTGTCGTAAGACCAACATGTGTTCCCTCTTTTTCAAGATAATCTGAAATTTTATTTACTGTAACGTGATCGTTTTTATTTTGTATCAAAAAATCGAGGATTGCCTCACGTTGTTTTGTCTTGTAAGTACTTGCATTATTCAAAATAATCACCTCTTGATAACTCAAACTTCCCACACCAAAACACCCGAAAAAGCCGATAACCAAGCCGAAAACAGATAATCGTTTATGCTGCATCACAAGAAAAA